>CAYRQY010000128.1:0-7303 GCA_964426435.1 uncultured Rikenellaceae bacterium
TGCCAGGGAGATGGCGGAGAAGGAACTGCTTAACAGCGGTAACCTGCTGAAGGTTGTGCCGTACAACAACAAAATAGGACGCTCGGAACGCACAAATGCCGTTATAGAGCCCAAACTCTCCACCCAGTGGTTCCTTAAGATGAAGGAGTTATCGGTTCCCGCCCTCGATGCTGTTATGGGCGGTGAGATACATTTACACCCTTCGAAGTTTAAAAATCTTTACAGGCACTGGATGGAGAATGTACGCGACTGGTGCATAAGCAGGCAGTTGTGGTGGGGCCACCAGATACCAGCATGGCATTACGGCAACAACGGGTTTGTCGTCGCACATAACAAGGCTGAGGCTCTGATCCTGGCCAGGGAGAAAGCCGGCAATCCTGAACTGAAGGAGGCCGACCTGAGGCAGGATGAAGATGTTCTCGATACCTGGTTCTCCTCGTGGCTCTGGCCGATTACCTGTTTTGACGGGATAAACAATCCCGGCAACGCGGAGATGAAATACTATTATCCTACCAACGACCTGATTACTGCTCCCGAGATACTCTTTTTCTGGGTTGCAAGAATGATAATTGCCGGATACGAATATTTGGGCGAGAAACCTTTCCATAACGTCTATCTCACCGGCCTCGTCCGTGATCAGCAAAGGAGGAAAATGTCCAAGTCGCTCGGCAACTCTCCTGAGCCCCTCGACCTGATCGAAAAATACGGGGCCGACGGGGTAAGAGTCGGTATGATGCTCTGTTCGCCTGCCGGAAACGACCTTCTTTATGATGACTCCCTGCCGGAGCAGGGCCGCAATTTCGCCAACAAGATATGGAATGCCTTCAGGTTGGTTAAAAGCTGGACAGTTGATGAAACAATCAATCAGCCGGAATCAGCCAGGGCGGCCGGAGAATGGATGGACAATGTTTTAAACAAATCGCTGGCTGAGATTGAATCAAATTTCAGGAAATACAGGATATCGGAAGCCCTTATGAATACCTACAAGCTGTTCTGGGACGAGTTCTCGGGATGGTATCTTGAAATTATCAAGCCACCCTTCAGAATGCCCATCGACACGATTACCCGCGATCACGCTGTTGGTGTTTTCGATAAGCTGGTCAGGATAATACATCCTTTTATGCCATTTATCACCGAGGAGATATGGCATCTTCTGGGGGAAAGGAAGGACGGGGAAAGCCTGATGGTAAGCCTGCAACCCGTACCGGAAAAATATGACAGGGAAATCATTTCGCGTTTTGAGGAAACAAAGGAGATAATCAGCTCTGTCCGCACCATCAGAAAAGAGAGAGAAATTGCAAACAGCGAACCTCTTGAACTTTTTGTCAGATCGGCGCCGGAGAAATACGACCACAGATTCGCGTCCATCGTAAAAAAAATGTGCAACCTTGCGGATCTGAAATTTGCCGAAGTGAAGCACGATGGTTCGGCATCGTTTATGATCGGCACAACCGAATATTTTATCCCGGTTGGAAGCAGGATCGATGTTGAGTCTGAACTTATGAAGCTGAATGGTGAACTCGACTATTACAGGGGTTTTCTTGGTTCGGTGATGAAAAAGCTTGCCAATGAGCAATTTATTGCCAACGCCCCGGCCACTGTTCTTGAGCATGAAAAGAAGAAAAAGACGGATGCCGAGTTAAAGATCCGGAACCTTCAGGAAGCAATTGAATCCCTGTCGCGCAGGGCAGAGAAGGATTAAAGCGACAGGAAGCAGGTTATTTCAGGGCATCAGCCTCCTGACGATGTAATTTTCCTGGATCTCCTCAATAATCCACCCGTTATTCAGGATCAGGTGCCATCCTTCCCCGTAATAGTGCGTTTTTCGTTCCTTAAACCCTTTCGCCGTAATACGCAGGCTCCTGTAGTTGTTTGAAATAAGACATCCTCCCTTGTCCACGGTAAGCTTTCCCCAGTTGTCCGACACCCTGATCGCATTATAAAGTGTTCCGAGAGTGTCCAGGAATCTTATGTCTTCAGGTTCAAAATCAAACGATGGGCTCTCGAGTCCCAGCAGGACGACCGGTTTCTCGGTGAATACGCTTACCTGTCTGTGTATTCGTTCCCTGATCTCATTCAGCCTTACCTCCTCTTCCCTGTAAATATCGTCAAGCCCGTAGTTCAGGGCCAGGCTGCCAGCCACGTCCCTGCAGATTTCAGGCAGCTGAAGGTCATAAACCTCCTTTACCTTCTGCCCCAGGTCGGCTGAAGCTGTTGGCATCGTTTTGAGATCGACCCCTTGCTGATAAAGGAGACTTGCATAAAATGCTCCCGTAACGAACCCATAGGATCTTGAATATGACTGGAAGGAATAAATACGGTCGAGATATTCCAGGAGCCGGTCGTTGAACTCCTCCTGCGAACTGGTTACCAAATGAATATAGGTGAATGTTGCAAGTCCTTCGTAGCTCTCGAATTTATTTTCCTCACCTGAAAACCGGCCGTAGAGTTCTCTCCTGGCTCCCCTGAAAATAAGGGCATCCCTGAGAGCCTGGTCCCGGTCGGAATTCTCTGCCTGTATTGCTCTTCTCAAGGCTTTCCATTCCAGCTTAACCCATATCCTTGCTTCTTTTTCATCTATATGCCGGGTATTGTAAATCACAGGTTCCACGCCGTTCTTCTTCTGATACCGGTGAAAGAGACTGTGAATAGCCCTTGTCGTGATGCGGTATTCATCTTCAGTTGCCGGCAGCGGTGACATGGCAAAAAGCTCGCCGCCGAAATCAACTGTAATATTGTTTATGATAAGTTCTTTCGGGTAGTAGCCGGTGTATATTCCCTCTTTCTCCCTGAGAAGATTATGCCTGTCGGGCTGATTGGCAACGATCTGGCGGCTGCGGCGGTCAACAAACATCAGGGGAGCGTATAAATTTTCCCCCCAGAGATGGCCGTCATCATTTTTGCATATCTCTTCAATCAGCCTGAAGTAGGAATGAGCCATTTCGGGAGTGAAATATGTTTCATTCTTTTCTCCCCGGCAGCCTGCCAGAGTTATGATGAAGAAGAGAATAATCCATTTTTTCATCGGGTCTCTTTAGTGGCGTTAAAAGTAATGAAAAATTTCTTATTGCTTTTTTTTTTGCGCTGCAAGAAGTCAGATCAGGTCTGATTAACCCTAATTCAAATCATTTTGCGTATCGGGTTAAATATCTATTTTTGGGATTCAAATTTCAGGATTATGAAAAACAATGACATACTGATGAATCCCAGCGAGCTGGTACAGTTTCTGGGGAAGCCTCAGCGGGAATTCACCCGCGACGACATAATGAGATTTGTGGAGGCCAGGGGAATTGCTCTGATAAACTTCAGGTATGTGGCTGATGACGGAAAGCTTAAAACACTCAATTTTGTCCCGGCCGGAAGGGATCATCTTGAGTCGGTTCTTACTGCGGGAGAGCGGGTCGACGGATCAAGTCTGTTTTCATTTATTGAGTCGGGTTCAAGCGATCTTTATGTAGTTCCACGCTACCGCACGGCCTTTCTTAATCCTTTTTCAGAGAAACCGGCACTGGAGATACTGTGCTCTTTCTACAACAGCGAGGGGAAGCCGCTGGAGAGTTCCCCGGAATATATCCTCAGGAAAGCATATGCGAGGTTTAAGAAAAACACAGGCCTTACTTTCAGGGCATTCGGAGAACTTGAGTATTATATCAAGTCGCAGCCCGATACGCTTTACCCTGTTACTGACCAGAAAGGATATCACCAGTCGGTCCCGTTTGCCAAGTTCGAGGATCTCAGAATTGAAGCTCTTGAGATGTGTGCAAGGGCAGGCTGCAGGATCAAGTATGGTCATTCAGAGGTGGGAAATTTCTCCAGGGAGGGTGAGGATTTTGAGCAGCACGAGATAGAGTTCCTTCCTGTTGAGATTGACGAGACAGTCGATCAGCTTCTTATTGCAAAATGGATTCTGAGGGTGCTGGGGTATCAGTACGGTGTTGAAGTAAGCTTTGCTCCAAAGATAACGGTTGGGAAAGCGGGCTCAGGGATGCATGTGCACATGATGCTTGAAAGGGACGGTGTCAATGTGATGGTTGAAAACGGCAAACTGAGTGACACAGCAAAAAGAATGATGGCAGGTATACTGGACCTTTCAAAGGCCCTGACGGCATTTGGCAATACGATACCCACATCATACCTTCGGCTTGTTCCGCACCAGGAAGCTCCAACCTGCATTTGCTGGGGCGACAGGAACAGGTCGGTACTGATAAGGGTCCCTCTCGGATGGAACGGTGCCATGGACATGATTAAGGATGCAAATCCGCTCGATACAACAAATTTTCATGATATGCCAACCAAACAGACAGTCGAGCTGAGATCGCCTGACGGGTCAGCGGATCTCTACCTGCTGTTTGCGGGAATAGTGGTTGCAGCTGAACACGGGCTGAAAATGCCAAGTTCACTGGAGCTTGCGGAGAGACTGTATGTCGACTACAATATTTTCAGGGATAAGCAGGGGGGTGTGAAAAAGGAGCTCGAGCGCCTCCCGGCTTCATGCCATGAATCAGCGGAATGCCTTACAGCATACAGGGAGTTTTTCGAAAAAGACAATGTCTTTCCCCATGGTGTTGTCGACAGCATTGTGAACAGGCTTAAAGCCTACAACGACAAGGACATGAGTGAAAGACTCTATAACAAACCGGAAGAGATAAGCAGGCTTGTAAAGCAGTTCCTGCACTGCAGCTGACGCTAAGAGGGAAGAACCTGCAGGGGAGAAACGCTTCCTCAGGGCAGTAAATCGATGGATTTGAGGCTGATGTCAAGACTGCATACCCTGTGAGTAAGGGCGCCCACTGATATGAAGTCCACTCCGCACTCGGCGTAAGACCTGATGTTGGAAAGATTTATTCCGCCTGAAGACTCAGTTTCAAATCTTCCGCCAATCATTCCAACAGCTTTCCTTGTATCACTCAGGCTGAAATTATCAAGCATTATGCGGTCAACACCGCCTGTCTCAAGTATAACCTCAACATCACCCGGTGTCCCCGCTTCAATTTCTATCCGCAGGTCAAGATTTTTAGCAGAGAGATATTCCCGGGTCCTTTTTATTGCTTCCCTGATGCCCCCTGCATAGCTGATATGATTATCCTTTATCATAATCATATCGTATAATCCCATGCGATGATTGTATCCTCCTCCGATCAGTACGGCCTCCTTTTCAAGGAATCTCAGTCCGGGGGACGTTTTGCGGGTGTCGAGGATCCTGGTTTTCAATCCTTCAAGCTTCAGTACATATTCCCTGGTGCTGGTGGCTATTCCGCTCATTCTCTGCATTAGATTGAGAACAAGCCGTTCTGACTTAAGTAATGACTGCTGACGGCCGGAAACATAAAATGCTATATCTCCGGGACTTACCACACTTCCATCGCCGATCAGCAGTTCCATTTCCAGAGTGTCGTCAATAACTGAGAACACCTTTTCTGCAAACCTTACCCCGGCCAGCACACCCTTCTCCTTAATGAGGAGGCCTGCCTTACCGACAGCGGTGGGAGAGATACATGCGTTGGAGGTATGATCCCCTTCTCCGAGATCCTCTTCAAGACATCTCCGGATGAATTCTTCAGGGATATTGCTTTTCATTGTCGGGCTCAATGCGTATCAGATGAATAAGCAACTCCTTGCCGACTCTTTTCAGAAGGAAATAGACCCTGAAGTCACCTTTCTCCGTTTTCAGGCTGCCGATTGCATAGTGATTTTCATTCTTGGCGCCCTGATGACGGATAACAAAGTCCTTGACCTGGTAATTATTGAAAAAATCCCTGAGTATTGTTTCAGCAACATTCTTTTTATAGAAATCCTCCTTATCGAGAAGCAGAACCTCCACTGTTGAATTCATGAATTTAGCCAGTTCGGCAGCATTGCCTGCCTTGAATGCAATGGAAATCCCGGCAGGAATCCTTGCCTGCTCCTGTGCACCGGCGGGCACAATGAAGAGCATCAGAAGCATTACCGGTAACGATCTGATCAGTTTTTGAAGAATTTTCATCTCTCTTTTACGACCTTTTGAATCACAACAAATGCAAATTTAATCATTTTCATCCAAGATAACCGCTTACAAAAGCCCATTATTGTCATAACCAGCAAGCAACTTGAATTAATTATTACTTTTGTATAAAGCAGTATGCTGATTCAGTATACACAAAAGTCGGGCCAATAGTTATGAAAATCGTTCTTCTGCTTACGGGAAAAACCACGGAAGAGTATATAATTAAAGGGATTGAGGATTATTCGGCACGGATAAGAAAATTTTCGGCCTTTGAGATGGTTATTCTCAGGGATCTTAAAAACACAGGCTCAATGCCCCCGGCCACCCAAAAGGAGAAAGAGGGTGAGAGAATCATGGAGTTCTTTGCCCCCGGCGATTATATTATTCTTCTTGATGAAAGGGGAACGCAATACAGGAGCATTGAGCTGGCCGGCTGGCTGGAAGAGAGGTTGATGAGTCAGGTGAAAAGGATTGTTTTCGTTACAGGAGGCCCATGGGGTTTTTCAGACGGAGTGAGGGATAGGGCTGACATGTCGTTATCATTATCGCGGCTGACCTTTTCCCATCAGTTGGTACGGTTATTGTTTCTTGAACAGCTTTACAGGGCCTTCACCATAATCAGGGGAGTGCCATATCATCACGAATAGACTGTGATATTGAGGAAATGAAAGAGAAACGTTCCAGGATAGTATTTATCACCCTTCTGTTGCTTGTCTGCATCCTGGCGATTGTGGCCGAATCGGTCTATTTCAGCAAATTTGAATTCAGGTTGCGCACCGCCAGGTTTCAGAAAGTGCTGAATGAAAAAGAGAGTGTTCTGCAGGAATCGCTTAATAACCTTAAAACACTTATTGCAAGCGAGGATCCGGTTCTGCCAACAGAAATCCGGATAGTATCCCTGGCAGAAAAGCACAATATCACAATACTTCAATATATCGGAGACAGCCTGGTTTACTGGTCCGACAACACCATCGATATTCCGGAGATTCCTGATGATTCCCTTTTTGCACAGCCTTTTCTTTTCATCAAAAACGGCTGGTATATTCCGATGAGTGTTGAGGCAAGAAATGAAAAGATCATTGGACTCCTGAGGGTCTATACCGATTACGGATTTGAGAACGATCTGATAAAGAACGGTTTCGAAAAGGATTTTCGCCTCCCCAGGGGCACCCATTTCAGTGCTGACCCGTCCAGGTCGGAATATCATATCTTCAGCAGGGATGGAAAGTTCCTGATGGCACTGGTTTACAGTGCTGCCAGGCCGCCAACGGTTTTTATCATCATCCCGCTTGCTTTATGGCTGACCCTTTTTGTTATGAT
>CAYRQY010000129.1:0-7297 GCA_964426435.1 uncultured Rikenellaceae bacterium
TAAGCATTTTGCTTACAGGGCTATAGTGCGCAAGAGCACTGGCCCCGTTATTCTTCAGGATAAAGAAATGATGACCGGTTGTTACCGGTTCAAGCCCGAACTCTTCCGAACTGACACCCTCAGGCACCTCGTAAAGCTTGTTGATGAGTTCATGGTTAACTCCTTCAAACACCTTTATCCCCTTGTAAAGATCGTCGATGTTGGCAACCTTGTCGTTCTGGTAATCCTGTGAGGTGATTCCCAGCGATTTAGCCTTCATTCGCAGATTGATGTCCTTGGTAATCAGCACCACAACCTTGTCTTTATTGGTGTTGCAGACATAATCCGCTATTGCCAGTATCCTGTGATCTGCAGTTCTTTCAGGGAAAGACTGGCTTACCTTTTCAGAAAAATCCTTGCCGGTTTCTATATGCAGGTTCCCGAGATTCTCTCCCAGAGGTATGTTTGCAGTCAGCAGCATGTCACCCGAAAGCTTGTCAAGCTCCCTCGTGAACTCTCTTGCATGAAAATTTATAAGATCATTGCCCCTCTTGAATTTATCAAGTTCCTCAAGGGCAACAATGGGGATGATCACATCATTTTCCTCGAAGTTATAAATACATTTATAATCGTGAAGCAGTACATTTGTGTCGATTACGAACAGTTTCTTGTTCCTTTTCTTCATTATTAAAAACTTAATATCAGTTATTTACCCGAAAAAAATCACTTTTTTCCGGAACAGCAAAAATAACGAAAATAAACTATAAATTGGCATGGGTAGATTGTGAGTTATGAGCAGATAGTGGTGAGTTATAAGTAGTGAGTTATGAGTAGTGAGTTATGAGTTATGAGTAGTGAGTTATGAGTCGTGAGAGATGAGTTATGAGTCAAGGAGCAAAGCGACGCAGTTCCGCGGAGCGGAAGGTGAGAAGAAAAAGAGAGGGGATTGTCAGTAATGGGGTACAGGGAGACGATAGAGTTTTTATACAGGCAGCTGCCTGCCTACCACCGCATAGGCAAGGCGGCATATAAGAACGATCTGGGTAACAGTATCGCCCTGGATGAATATTTCTGTCATCCACACCGGCAATTTTCTTCAATACATGTTGCAGGCACCAATGGCAAAGGCTCGGTGAGTCATTTTACGGCGTCGGTTCTTCAGGAGGCCGGTTTCAGGACGGGACTCTATACCTCTCCTCACCTCAGGGATTTCCGCGAAAGGATCAGGATCAACGGAGAGATGATCCCAAAACGGGAGGTGACAGCCTTCGTCAGGAACCACTCTGCAATTATAAGGTCGCTCAATCCCTCGTTTTTCGAGATGACTGTTGCCCTGGCTTTTGACTTTTTTGCCAGAAATAAAGTGGATGTGGCGGTTGTTGAAACCGGCCTGGGAGGAAGGCTCGATTCGACCAATATAATCACACCTGTGTTGTCGGTAATAACCAATATTGGCCGCGACCACATGGACCTGCTGGGAGAGACACCCCGGCAGATTGCCCTGGAAAAGGCAGGGATAATAAAACCAGACATTCCGGTGGTGATTGGTGAGAAGCAATCGTCAGTATATGATGTGTTCGTTAAAAAGGCCGAGGAGGTGAACTCATCAATCTCGTTTGCCGATGAGAATTATTCCTGTAAGGCCGGGGCTGTTGATTACATCACCGGGGAGAGAAGTGTTGAGATCAGCGGTCCGGAGCCGGGAGAGCAGTATAATGTTCAGACCAGGCTGGCCGGAGATTACCAGGCCAGGAACCTGGCGACACTCTTTGAGGTAATCAGGATTTTGCGTGGAAGTTATTCAATATCCGAAGGAAATATTATCAGCGGGGTCAGGAATGTTACAGACAACACAGGATTAATGGGCAGATGGCAGATCATCGGAAATAATCCGCTTACCATCTGCGATACGGGTCACAACAGGGAGGGCCTCGAATATGTTGTGAGCCAGCTTAAGAGCCTTAACCGCGAAGGGCTTCATATTGTTCTTGGATTTGTAAACGACAAGGACCTGGGATCAATACTGCCCGTTTTTCCGGGAGATGCAAAATACTACTTCACAAAGGCATCGATCCCCAGGGCGCTGGATGAAAAAAAACTGCAGGCTGAAGCAGGGAATTTCGGGCTGAAGGGGAAGAGCTATTCTAAGGTGAGCAGGGCACTTGCCGCTGCGCGACGTGAAGCCAGGCAGGATGATGTGATATTTGTCGGGGGTAGTACCTTTGTCGTTGCAGAAGTTGTTTAATCGTGGTACCTTTATTCAATTCTTAACTTTACAGAATGAAAAAAACAGCACTTATCCTGTCATTGCTTCTCATGCCGGGATTTCTCTTCTGCCAGACTGAGAAGAAGATTGTGATTCTACATACGAACGATCTGCATTCACGGCTTAACGGCTTTGCACCGGAGTCGGACTATACACCCCTTACGGTTAACGACGACAGGACAGTCGGGGGTTTTGCCCGGATATCCTCGGTAATCGGGAAGGAAAAAGAGAACAACAATGGGATCACCCTTGTTGTTGATGCCGGGGATTTCCTTATGGGGACTCTTTTCCAGCATCTCGAGCCAGCTACCGGTTTTCAGCTGCCGCTTATGAGGAGGATGGGGTATGATATTGTCGCCCTGGGGAATCACGAATTTGATTTCGGTCCGGAAAAACTCGCCGGGATCATTAAGAATTCACTTAACAGGGGAGAGATACCCGCACTTCTCCTGGGAAATGCTCTCTTCGCGCCTGATGATCCGGGAGATGACCAGATAGAAGATCTTTTCAGGGATGAGATTATCCGCAGAAAGATGATCGTTGAGAAAGACGGCGTCAGGATCGGAGTCTTCTCAATCTTCGGCAGTGAGGCTGTTGAGGATGCCCCGTCCGCAGCCCCGCTGAGATTCGGGAAACAGAGGTCGGCTGCCGCAAAACTTGTAAGGGAACTAAAGGGAGAAGGTTGTGATATTATCATCTGCCTCTCTCATTCAGGCGTCAGAAGAAACAAAAAAGGCGAGTGGGCCGGGGAAGATGTTGACCTGGCAAGGAAAGTGGGGGGTATCGACGTAATCATCAGCGGTCACACCCATACCTTGCTGGATAAGCCTCTCGAAGTAAACGGTGCAAAAATAGTCCAGGCAGGAGACAACGGCAGGTTTCTCGGCCGGATGGAAATGTCACTGAAAGGCAATAACCTTACCCTCGAAGATTACAGGCTGATCGCGATTGACGACAAAATACCGGGAGATGCCCGTGTTCAAAACCTTGTGGAGGAGCAGAAGGAGGAGCTTTCCCGCAGGATACTGCAACCGCTGGGATACGATTACGACCGGCCTGTGGCAGAATCGGATTTCGACCTTGGAGTAGATGAATACGGTAACGTAAGTGAAAGCAACCTCGGCCCGCTTGTCGCAGATGCCGTCCGTTGGTATGTTAACCGGCACACGGAAAAGGGAACTGATATCGGCATGGTTGCAGTCGGTGTGATCCGCGATCCGATTTCAAAAGGGAACCAGGCAGCACCTGATATTTTCAGGGTTATGTCGCTGGGATCCGGAAATGATGACGTTCCCGGATACGCCTTATCCCGCATCTGGATCACCGGGAGGGAACTCAAAACGGTACTTGAGATACTGCTTGCCGCTTCCTCGTCGACCCCGAAATACTATTGCTATTATTCAGGCCTGAAGGCGGTTTATAATCCTTCGGGAGGACTGCTAAGGAAGATTCAGAGCATTGAAGTGTCAAGACCCGACGGGACGCTCAAAGAGGTCTCCTTCTCCAAACGGGACAATGAATTATATTCTCTCGCGGCAAATTCATATATGCTTGAATTCATCGGCATCATAAAGAAAATGAGTCTCGGACTGCTTAATGTTGTGCCCAGGGATGCTGACGGTAAACCATTGACAGATATGAAGGGAGCGGTTATTGACATGAACGAAAAGGTCGAAGGTGTACAGGAAGGCAAGGAGTGGCTTGCCCTTGTGGAATACCTTGCCTCAATGCCTGATACGAATGGCAATGGCATTCCTGATATCGATGCGAGGTATTCGCGGGCGGTGAAAACCTTCTTCCTCCCCGGCGAATAGCGGTTTACCAGGAGCTGAAAGGATTATCGACAGCAATCCGTGCTTTCCTGTTGGCTATATTGAAACCCACATCGAAAATTGTCCGGGTTATCAGCTCCATCTTTCCGAAGTCAATTTTCTCAGCAACGTCTCCCGGGGTGTGGTAGTCGGTATGCAGGCCCGTGGTATAGAAGAGTACCGGAACATCATTTTTTACGAAATTATAATGGTCGCTCCTGGCAAAAAGCTGCAAAGGATCATTCCGGCCGCTCAGGCTGTAGTTAAAGTCAATATCACTCCGTCTGTCAGCCTCATCGGCAATTGCTCTCAGTTCCCTGCTCTGATCGCAGGTGATCACAAAGACCTCTCTGGGTCCGCTCATGGGATTATCAGGCAGTGTGTCGGCCACGCCCTTAACCCGCCCGATCATGTCGATGTTGATGTTTGCAACGGTGTTCTTAAGAGGAAAAAGTGGATTATTGACATAGGACCTCGATCCGTAGAGACCAATCTCCTCTCCTGCAACCCAAAGGAAGAGAGTTGAGCGTAAAGGTTTCTTCTTTAGATTATTGAAAGCCTGTGCAAGCTCGATAAGGGCGGATGTTCCGGTTGCATTATCGTCAGCGCCGGCGTGTATCTTGCCCCCTGTTTCTCCCACATGATCATAATGGCCTGAGAAAACAACCACCTCATTCTTAAGCACAGGGTCCCTTCCTTCGATATACCCTGCAACATTATAAAGTACAACTTCTTCGGTAAATGTCGCTTCCGTTATTTTGACCTGTTTGCCCCTGATGGGAAATGATACCGGTTTGAGGCCGGAGTCGATGGCTTCCTGGAGCTGGTCGAGCGTATGGCCGCTGCCTTCAAGGATCTCGTCGGCAGCCTTCCTGTGCACGAACATAATAACGGGCATGCCCGGAAGGCTTGTAACCGCCTCCTTTTCGCCCTTCAGCGTCCTGGTTGAGGTCAGCTCTCCTGCAATACCCGGGAACTGTTGTTCAAGTGATTCATTACCCGACTTGGGATCGGTTACTATAAGAATTGCTTTTGCTCTTGTAAAAAGAAGGGGAGTTATTTTCCACTGAAGGCTTGTCATAAATGAAGCCCAGCCCGGCTCCCTGAAGAGAAATGTTTTTCCGTCAGCTGACAGGGGCGACCTGTTCATCACCAGTATTATCTTCCCTTCAGTTGTCAGTCCCTCAAAATCGTTGTAGTTGTTGTTTGATGAATTAATGCCGTAACCCGCAAAAACAACCTCCCCGTCAATCGTAAAATCCGACGCGCCTGTCGGGAGGAGCTGATAAACCTGTTCCCTGATAACCACCGGCTCTTTTCCGTCTGATATTACCTCAATAAATGTCTTTTCGGGATCTATCGATTTCCTGATAATTGAGAATTCCTGCAGAAAACTGTCGCCATTTGCAGGTCTGAGACCTGTGAGCCGGGCTTGCGATTTAATATACTGCGTTGCGATCTCGAGCTCCGGCTCGCCATTCATGCGTCCTTTTAAAAGGGGTGAGGCAAGAAAGTTGAGGTGACTCTTTAAATCTTCCGCTCTTATCTGGCTTACGGCATCACTATACTTCTGGGAGAAACCTGTAAGTGATAATAATACGGACAGGAGAATAACCATCAGGCTTGCCGGGATCTTTCTCATCGGGTCGGTTTTTAGGATTGATTACTGCACCGGCAAAGTTAACAAAGAATTTATAGCAAAGCACAACCGGCACTGCACTTATTCGTCAAATGTTTCGGATGCAGATAAATGATTATTGAATGTTTTTGTATTTTCGTGCATTATTCCTGTTTAATGACTACCAGCATATTTTTCTGGGTCGGTTTCAATCTTTTTATCCTGCTGATGCTTGCGCTGGATCTGTTTGTTTTCAACAGGAAAGCACACACGATAAGTGTCAGGGAAGCAACTATATGGAGTGCTGTCTGGATTTCGCTGGCATTGCTTTTTGATCTCTTAATTTTTTTCAGGTTTGGTAAAGTAAAGGCTCTCGAATTCCTGACCGGTTATGTTATCGAAAAGTCACTGAGTATCGACAATATCTTTGTGTTTATCCTGATTTTCTCATTTTTCGCCGTCAGGGACAAATATCAGCACAAGGTACTTTTCTATGGGGTGCTGGGTGCCATAGTGATGAGGGCCGTCTTCATCTTTACCGGTATAGCCCTGATCCAGAGATTCCACTGGATAGTCCTGATCTTTGGAGGATTTCTTCTGCTGACAGGTATCAGGATGCTTTTCAACACCGATATAAAGGTGGATCCTGAAAAAAATATTATTTTCAGGGTATTCAGGAAATTTATCCCGGTGACGGAAACCATGCACCGCGATAAATTCTTTGTCAGGATGCATGGCAGGCTTTATGCTACACCGCTGTTTCTCGTACTTCTTGTTATTGAGTCTTCCGACCTTATCTTTGCCGTCGACAGCATCCCGGCAATTCTGGCGATCAGCCACGATACCTTTATCGTTTATACATCCAACATTTTCGCCATACTCGGATTAAGATCGCTCTATTTTGCTGTTGCAGGAATAATGCGCCTTTTCAGGCACCTCAAGACCGGACTTGCAATTATACTGGCGTATGTCGGAATTAAGATGCTTGTGGCCTATTTTGGTCTGGAGATCCCGGTGCTGGTGTCCCTGATTTTTATAACAATTGTCCTCATCGTTTCAATACTGATCTCGAGGCGTCCGGTAGCAAAATAGATGACCCTTGTCACACAAGCTTATTACTGAACCATATTTAAAAGGAAAGTGTTACTTTTACCCTGTGAAGCTGTGAAGGTGTTTTATCAATTTGTTGTTAACGGAGCAGAGCCATGAACTCATACAGGAAAAAACCGGCTTTCCCCTGGCCCCTGATGGCTCTTTTCGTGGTTATTGCAGCCACAAGCATCATCCTGGGATTCCTGTTCTACAACAACCAGAAAAAGACTCTCCTGAACGACCGGCGGATGGAGCTGTCGGGTATTGCCGATCTGAAGGTGAGACAGATTGCACAATGGAGACTCGAGAGGCTGGGTGATGGCAGATTTGCTAAATCCAACACTGTGCTGATAAGGCAGATAGACCGGTATATGAGAGGTGAGGATCGGGATCTTGTCTTCCCTGAAATCATTCGCAGCCTCAGGGCTCTTACCGATAATTACGATTACAGGAATATTCTCATAATTGATACTGCAGGCAACGTGGTGCTTTCCTACCCCGAGCAGGATCTCCTGGCAGGCAATCATCTTA
>CAYRQY010000130.1:0-7181 GCA_964426435.1 uncultured Rikenellaceae bacterium
TGTTCAGTGGCGGATCATGTTTTAAATAATAAATCCATCTTGCCTGACACGTATTCCCTTTAGTAAGTTCATCCAGGTACTGGTATGCTTTTTCCTTGTTACCTCTAAATGCATAAGTCAGAGCCAGGTCATAATAAGCAGCCTTCCAATGAGCGATGTCCCTTCCGCGTTTTATACTTTCTTCACAATTGATTATTTGCTGATCCAGGTATTTTTGTGCCTCTTCAACCTTCCCTGCTCTCCACAGGGCAAACCCTATCCGATGTGATTTCTGAAGGTTTGGTATACCTGATTTTTGATAATAATCAATTAATCTTGTTGCTATGGCGTATGCTTCATCCTTATCAACAAAATCAATAAAACCATCAGGGATATAGGTTGAATCCATCTCCTGGTACTTCCTCTCAATTTCCATTGCCTCACTCAATTTTCCCTCCACACCAGCCAGTATGCCTAATTGGGTAAAATGAGCTTTTATGTTGCTATCCAAAGTAAAGGCTTCATTATAATAATATCGTGCTTTTTCAAAGAATCCTATGTCCTTGTAAGCAAAACCCAGGGCACGTAATAACGATGGACGTCCTTTACCACTGATACGCGACAGTGCTTTATGGTAGTTATCGATCCCTGTAACGTAGTCATTTTTAATTGATGTCAGAATCCATCCTTTTTTCTCATAGGCTGCGTAATAATTAGGATTTATTTTTAACGCCCTGTCGTAATTTTCCAATGCTTCTTCAATATGTCCGTTTCCCTCACAATAAATGCCCTTAACAAAGTAAGCTTCTTCAAGTTGATCGTCAACAGACAGAGCTTTATCTGCCAGGGCTATCATTGAATCCAGATAGTTATCTTTGAAATAGTCTTCCCATTGATACCTGGCATAATATGCGTTAGCCAAACCAGTATAAGCTCTTGCAAAGGCAGTGTCCACCCCAAGAGAAGAATTATATAGATTGACAGCTGTATAATACGAATCTAAATCGCTGGTTTCTATGTATTTATTCAGGAAATCATTTGCCTTCAGATATAAAAAGTACGCGGTAACATCGATAGTGGGGACTTTTTCTATCAATCCCTTTTCTTCAATGGTTATCGTTGCGTTTAACTCTGAAGCTATACTTTGCGCAATCTGACTTTGTATCCTGAAAATCTTCTTCGTTCTCTTCATCTTATGCTGATATGATCTTGCCCAGATGTGTCTGTCGGTCTTAACCTCAATTAATTGGGCACGGATACGGAATGTCCTGCCGGATTTTTGCCCGCTTCCTTCAACAATATAATCAACATCCAGGATTTTCCCTATTTCGGGAATGGTGGTTTTCGCATCTCTGAACTGCTCAACAGAAGTACGTGCGACAACCCTTAATTCCTGTATTTTAGTCAGATTGTTATAAATCTCCTCCATAATACCGTCGTAAACAAACCGGTCAGTCAGGTCTTCACCGAGGTTATTAAAAGGAAGGACAGCTAAAGATTTTTGCCGGAGATCCTGTGGGATCGATGAATCATGAGATGACTCATTTAAAAAGATCCTTTGAATCAGAAAAACCAGAAATGTTATTACTATAATGCCCGATGAGATAAAGATTAGAGGACTCCTGTAACTTCTTTTTTGCTTGTGCGGATCGTGAGCAGATTCAGTCTCCATGGTTTTAATAAAATCCCCTTTCCTTACTGCTCCGGGAGGGAAGCCGAAAAGGTCATGAAAACACGTATTGAAATAGGCCGGACTTCCGAATCCTGTTTTGTAAGCAACGTCAGATACAGTTATCTCTTCATTCCTGAGCATCTCCAGGGCTCTTTGAAGACGTACTTCGCGGATAAACTGTTTGATCGTTTTATTTGTAATTGCATGCAGGCGCCGGTTAAGACTGTAACGGCTTATGCCTGCTTCATGTACAAGCTCATTTACGCCAAAGCTTTCATTTCCCAGGTTTTCCAGGATTATATCAGTAAGCTTGCTGATGAAGATCTGATCCTTTACTGGATGCTCGCTCATAAAGAAGGATATTAATGAGTCATTACCGCAACCAGGAAATTAATTATCAAATATCCGAATTAATATGTTCCGGTGCAAATATTTTGTTGGTTGCAATACCTGGCGGGATCTGAAAGAAGTCGTCTGATAATCTATAAATTATTGAAATAATTGAATTTTTTGAATCAAAAATTGCTATGCATGACCCCCTTTTATGTACTAAATTTCATTGAGAGATTCAACATGTTTTATTGTTTAACCAAAAATTGTCAATCATGAAAACACTGAAAGTTCTGTTCATGCTGGGTATTTTACTTGGATTTGCTGTAACAGCAAACTCCCAGGATAAGGGTAATCAGGTCGAAAGACCGATGAAAGGTACATTTTATGCAACAGTTGTAGGTTCCACAGGCCCGGTGGAGGAATTAGCAATTACCGGACATGCTACTCATTTGGGCAACTTAACAGGAACAATGTTTTTTGATAAAACATATTTAGGAGTTGATCCCACGACAATGAAATTAACAGGTGTTACAACCTATGGAACTTTGGTAGCCGCTAATGGCGATCAGATTGATTTTGGACCAGATGATCCGGGTATGTTTATAACAGGTCCGGGGCCATCCGGCATTATAACCGGAGCAACAGTCCTCTCATCAGGTACCGGAAGGTTCTCGGATTGCTCCGGAATGATCTGGCTTACCGGCATTTTTAATATGGGAGAAGATTATGCATCATGGACAGCCGACGGGTGGATTAAATACTAGTAACCTGAGGAGTGAAACGACGAAGTTCCGTGAATAGTAATCAGTGACGACATCCCGCGAAGCCGAATGCGGAAGCAGACTGGCGTCGACGGGCCTGGCGGTATTTTCAGGCACCATTTTTCATTATCCACTTTTTCAACACCCTCACCAACTCCGTTATCTGATTATCCGAATGGCACGCAGTGACCGTAACTCTTACAATATTCAGTCCCTGTGCTGAAGGATATTTAATTACAGGTACAATAATTTTGTTCTCCCCAAGGAACCGGCAGAGATTCTCTGCTCTCTCCAATGATGAAAGCATCAGGGGTATTATTGGTGTGCTGTGACCAGTCGTCCTGAATCCGAGCCCGGCTATCTTTTCCCTCATTCCGTCGGCTTTTTCAATCAGTCCAGTCCGCAGGCTGTGGTTTTCTCTTATTATCTTCAATGAGGCAATTCCTGCCGCCACCACAGGGGGCGGAAGTGCCGTTGATGCCTGGTATGTTGCTGATCTTTTTCTGATCAGTTCCGTAAGTTCTTTATCTCCGGAAATAAATCCCCCGTAACCACCGAGTGCCTTGCTCATTGTTTCGGTCTGATAAATAAACTCATTATCAGGTATATTGAAATGCTCGGGCGTTCCCCTTCCTTTTTTTCCCAGGATTCCTGTAGAATGTGCGTCATCCACAACAAGAATACCTTTGTATTTCCTGACAACTGGATATATCCTGTCAAGCGGCGCAATTTCGCCTGTCAGGGCAAAAACGCCATCGGTAATTATCAGAGGACTGGTTATTCCCTTCTGCTCAAGCAGGCTCCCCAGATGATCCGCATCGCAATGATTATATGTTATCATAAGTACGTCACGGGGGACTCCAGCCAGAATACTGGCATGTGCATATTGATCGGTTAACACAGTGGAGTATTTTCCCTTCAGGATCTCCAGCAAGATCCCGTTCCCCTGGAAACCTGACGCAAACACAACCGTATCCTGTTTCCCCTTAAAATCCGAGAGTTGTTTCTCCAGATCTAGGTGAATATCAGACGTTCCGGTAGTACAACGCGAGGCCGAGAAGTTCACTCCATATTTCTGAACTGCCCTGATAACAGCCTCTTTCACCTCAGGGTGAGAGGCAAGGCCCAGATAATCGTTACCTCCAAAATATGAATACTTCGTGCTCTTGCTGAAAATCCGGTTACCTATTTCACCTTCTTGTACGATCATAGCAATATGTTGCTTTGAACAGGATATAATCAATTAAATATTAGCGCCTTCACGGATAGATCAGCGGTGCTCTGCAAGCAATAATGCCCCTCGGATAGATATCTATTCCCTCCACTTCGACCTGTCAGGAGGAGGTGGTACGGTTACTTTCCTGACAGGATTCTTTTCCAGTTCCTGAAGGAGCACCTCAACCGCCTTTTCAATGCAGGCATCAACTCCGCGGGCAAGCTGTTCGGGGCGCTCAACAACTTCAATATCGGGGTAAACGCCCACGCCTTCGATGATCCATCCGTCATCATTGTCAAATATACCGAAGCGCGGTACAGATATATAACCGCCGTCAACCAGGCCGGCGTTGCCCGATATACCAATCAGCCCTCCCCACGTGCGTGTCCCTATCAGCTTGCCAAGTCCCATCTTCTTAAAGAAATAAGGCAGAGCATCTCCACCCGATGAGGAGTACCCGTTTATCAGCATCACTTTGGGTCCGTCGTGCGCAATGCCCGGTGCTTTGGTCGGGAGAAGTCCGTTCCGGTGCCAGTAGACAAGAGTCGTCCGGTCAAGCAGGTCAGCCATCCGGTCAGGAATATACCCCCCGCCATTATAGCGCTCGTCAATAATAAGAGCCTCCTTGTCGAAGTAGGTGTACATGCCATGGAAAAGCTCCTTGTTTCCGCTGGTCGATGTATTCGGAACATGCATATAGCCTATTCTGCCTCCCGAAAGCCTGTCAACCATCTCTCTCCTTTCGTTCACCCAGTTATAGTAGAGCAGTTCGAGCTCGCTGGCAAGAGGTTTTATTCTCGACGTACGAGCACCTGCCGCAGTTGGTCTGGAATTGACCGTGATCTCAACACTCTTGCCGGCCTTATTTTCCAGGAAGAAATACGGGTTTGTCTCTATAGTGACATTTTCACCATCAATGCTTATCAGATAATCTCCCTCCTTCACGTCAACCCCCTGTTCAGTGAGAGGTGAACGCCGCGCAGTGTTCCAGTTCTCTCCCTGGTAAATCTTTGCTATCCGGTATCGACCTGAGGCTGCATCTGCTTCAAGCTGAGCTCCAGGCAGACCGTTGTCTATCCTTTTTACCCGTTCGAAATCACCCCAGTCAACATAGGCATGTCCCGCATTGGTCTCGGACACTATTTCGTTAAGTATATAATCGAGATCGGCACGATGGCTGACGGAGGGAAGAAGCTGACTGTACCTCTGCTTCAACCCTGCCCAGTCAACACCGTGCATGTTATCAACATAAAAGAAGTCACGGAAGATACGCCAACCGTCGGTGTAGATCTGGTTCCACTCCTTCCGCGGATCGATCTTCATCTCAAGGCCGCTGAGGTTGAGTTTTCCCGTACCCGGCTTCTGACCAGGACTCAGTTTTATTATGCCATAGTCGCTGCCTGACCTGTACAATGCCATCTTTTTATCGGCACTCAGCAGGGCGGTCATCACCTGGTCCATTATCTCCTCGCTCTTCTCATCTGCCAGGTTGAACCTCATCAGCTTTGAGCCTGATATATATATAAGTCCGGCTTCGTCAGCTCCAATGATACGGTATCGTCCGGCAGCGCCGGGCAGGACAGTAATACGGTTATTGATGCCATCGAAGTCGATCTCAACTTTTGTTTCTTTCTTAGCCTGTTCAGCAGGGGTCGCTGGCATCTTTGTCTTTGCATTTTTTGATTCTGCAGCCGATATCTCGGCCTTCGCTTCAGCCTTAACCGGCTCAATATCATTTTTATCCTTGAATATCTTAGGGCTTTTAGGTGTAAGGGAAACGGCGTAAAGCCTTGTTGGATTATCATAAATATAATCAAACTCAAAACCGGAGAAAGAAAGACTATAATCCCTGTCGGAAGTGAAGAAAATATAATTGCCGCAGTTGCTGAATACCGGGCTGTTATCAGAATAATTATCGTCGGTTACCTGGTATTTTTTTCCTGTCGGGATCTCATATACCCATACCGCTGATTTTCCGTTGCCGGATTCCTTGTTGTATGTTATCCATCGTGAATCGGTTGAAAATGCATAGCTGCGGATCTCGCTATATGCAGCCTGGTCAATATCGGTTATCTTTCCCGTTGCTGCTTCTGTGAGTCTCAGCTTCATGGTCCTGTCGGAGAATACCAGGTACCTGCTGTCGGGTGACCATTCCGGCTGGTACTTCCATGCGGATGAATTGGAGGTAACCTGACGGGGCTTTGCTCCTTTTGTGTTCTCCAGAAGATAGAGCTCATATTCGCCTGTGAGGTCGGAATAGTATGAAATGTATTTGCCGTCGGGAGACCACGCCGGAAATATTTCGCGGACTCCCTGGCTGTTTGTGAGATTCTCTGTAATTCCGTTCTCTGCAGGCACGGAAAATATATCTCCCCTGGCATCAAAAAGGGCCCTCTTTCCAGTCGGTGAGATGGCGAAGCTGTGAATGTTATCCTGGACGTTTTTATAATATGCCAGGAGGTTTGGGTTGTCGAAATTTATATTGACGATTATTCTTTTTGAAGCGCCCGTGTTAAGGTCAAGCATATAAAGCTGGCCGCCATTTTCATAAACAAGCCGGTTGCCCCTTCCCGACGGCCACATCACGTCAAAATCAGTATGTTTGGTTACCTGTGTTGTCTCCTTTGTCGGGATATTGTATTTCCAGATATTCAGTCTCAGATCGCGGTCGGAGGCAAAGAAGATGTTATCGCCAGACCACACCGGAAGCTGGTCTGACCCTTCAAAGTCGGTAATCTGTTCCGATGTGTTGTTATTTAGATCATATATCCAGAGTTCCGTTGCTCTTCCCCCCGTATACCTTTTCCAGTTACGAAACTCCCTGTCGACCGGAGTAAAAACAATTTTATTGCCATCGGGAGAGAGTTTCCCGAAACCTCCGTTAACGATGGGAAGCGGTTTCTCGAGACCGCCGTCAAGGCTCACAAGGTAATATCTTCCGTTTCTGTCGCCGAATGGTGTACGGTTAGCCCTGATAAGTATCTGTCTGCTGTCGGGAGTCCAGTCCAGGACCACGTGGTCAAAACCTCCCCGTGGAGGCATAACACCCACTGAATTATACCAGGTAAGCTGCTGTGGAACACCTCCACCTGAAGGTATTACATATACCTGGCGGCTTCCGGCATACTCCCCCGAAAATGCTATCCATTTCCCGTCGGGAGATATTTTGGGGAACAACTCAAGCCCCTCGTGCGAGGTCAGACGACGGGCCTCACCACCC
>CAYRQY010000131.1:0-7173 GCA_964426435.1 uncultured Rikenellaceae bacterium
TCTTCAGAATTGTTTAATGATAATTATTTACACTTAATAAAATTATAAATATGGTTTACAAAGGAAAAAAAGAAGCATTCCCGGGTATAGGGCAAATTGAATATGAAGGACCTGAATCAAAGAACCCCCTTGCGTTCAGGTGGTACAATCCCGATCAGGTTGTCTCAGGGAAGACGATGAAGGATCACCTGAGGTTTGCAGTCGCTTACTGGCACTCCTTCTGTGGTGACGGAAGTGATACGTTCGGAGATGCAACAAGGATATTTCCGTGGAGTGATGCGGCAAATATTGATGACAAGATCGGGCAGAGGCTTGAAGCGGCCTTTGAGTTCATTACCAAGGTGGGAGCGGAGTTTTATTGTTTCCACGATGTTGATGTGGTTGGCAACGGTTCGGTTTTTGAGATAGAGAAGCGTCTTGAGAAATTTGTGCCGGTAATGAAAAAGCTTCAGCAGGAGACCGGGGTTAAACTTCTTTGGGGCACTGCAAATCTCTTCTCACATCCGCGTTACATGAACGGAGCTGCAACAAATCCCGATTTTGCGGTGGTGGCCAATGCTGCCGTCCAGTTGAGAAATGCCATCCAGGCCACTATAGAACTGGGTGGACAGAACTATGTTTTCTGGGGCGGAAGGGAAGGATACACCACCCATCACAACACCGACATGAAACGGGAACTCGACCATATGGCTATGATGTTGTCACTTTCCCGCGATTATGGAAGAAAGAACGGTTTCAGCGGCACATTTCTCATCGAACCGAAACCAATGGAGCCATCAAAGCACCAGTACGATTTTGATGCTTCCACAGTCATTGGCTTCCTGAGGCATTACGGGCTTGATAAGGATTTCAAGCTGAATATTGAAACCAATCACGCCATTCTTGCAGGTCATACCTTCGTGCACGACCTTCAGGCAGCTGCAGATGCAGGCATGCTTGGAAGCATCGATGCCAATAAGGGGGACTATCAGAACGGATGGGATACCGATGAATTCCCGACAAATATTTACGAGGTCACTGAAGCAATGATGGTGATACTTCAGGCAGGAGGATTTACCACCGGTGGCGTCAATTTTGATGCACATATAAGAAGAACCTCAACCGATAATGAAGATCTCTTTATTGCCCATATCAGCGGTATGGATACATTCGCGAGAGCACTTGTTATTGCGGATAAGATACTGAAAGAGAGTGATTATGCCGCGATGAGGAAGAAGCGCTACCAGTCGTTCGACACAGGTGCGGGCAACGATTACGCCAACGGGAAACTTACCCTTGAACAGTTGAGGGAGCTGGCATTAAAGCAGGGAGAGCCTGAGATGCGCAGCGGCAAGCAGGAACTCCTCGAGCAGCTCATCAATATGTATATGATGTAATTCTGATACAGTCAGGTTCAGGCTACCTGACTGAGGTGGTTATCTCGAATGCGGGCGGATGGTGTATTGATTTCTTCACGGCACACAACTCTGCTGCATTGATCACGGCATCCCTGTATTTATCAGGGAAATCGGCAGGAAGCTGAATATCAAGGGATATTCTTGAAGGAACCCTTTTTTCGGGGTCAAATTCGATGTCCTGTATGATCCTAATGCCGTCGGACGGGATCTCTCTTCTGTCGCAGAAGGATTTGACATATATTCCCGCACAGGTTCCGATCGATGCAAGATACAAATCGAAAGGAGCAGGTGCGGTATCGCCTCCGCCTCCTGCTATTGGCTGGTCGGTTCTGATGATATGGTTACGCATGTGGGCGGTTATTACTTTACCGCCGTCGAAGGTTATTTCCATTTTTAATTTGATTGGTTAAATAATACTTGTCCAAACAATTCTTCACACTTTTTGTTCAGGTACATTTTTATTCTGAAAGGAGGGGAAGTAATAATATGGTGCTCTGTACCCTCATTAATTAAGAATTAAGAGGATACAGAGACACATAATGAAATAAGGTGGTAATGTATCGAGCTTTTGGTTATTTCTTCAGGACAGCCTTGAGCACTTTTTCCTTTTCGAGTTTTTTAGTGCAGAAGAACCAGTCGTAGCACTTCATGTCTTCCTTTCCTTCCATCCTGTCTTTGGCTACTCCGCACGAGCCTGCCGGAGGAACTATCACGTCATCTCCGGGTCTCCAGTCGGCCGGAAGGGCAACGGAAAACGCGTCTGCAGTCTGCAACCCGACAAGCACTCTGTAGAGTTCGTCGAAATTCCTTCCGAGGCTCAGCGGGTAGTAGATAATGGTCCGGATTATGCCTTTGGGATCGATAAAGAAGACTGCTCTGACAGCTTTTGTATTGCTTTCACCCGGCATCATCATACCATACTTGGTGGCAACCTCCATTGTGATGTCCTCAATCAGGGGGAATGTCACCTCAACATTCTTCATTCCCTTGTATTCTATTTTCTCTTTTATTGTACGCAGCCAGGCAATATGGCTGTAGAGACCATCGACCGAGAGTCCGACAAGTTTGCAGTTGGCCTCATTGAACTGCTTGTCCATTGAGGCGAATGTCATGAACTCGGAGGTACAAACCGGTGTAAAGTCTGCCGGGTGGCTGAACAGAATAACCCAGCTTCCTTTGAAATCTGCAGGGAAATTGATTTCACCCTGTGTGGTAACAGCTTTAAATTCAGGTGCTTTGTCGCCAATTCTTGGCATTGGAATAACTTTTTCTTCCATAATATTATTTTTTTGGTTTTACATTAAATGATTTCCTGATACGATCAGCGGGTTCGCCTGTTTGGGTTCAGGCCGGCTGCTATCTTCTTCTTTCCAGCATCAGATCAAGGTCCTCCTTAAGTGCAACGAGATCTTCCTCGTGTTCAACTTCATCGGAAATAATCTGAAGGATTATATCATAGGTTACCGGATCACCCTCACGTGTAAGGTCGAGAAGAGTGCTGTAAGTACGGATTGCGCACTGTTCGCCCTTAATATTCTGGTCCAGGACCTCCCCGACAAACGGATCTTCCGGAGCATCGTAGCCGCAGTTTGTCAGTTTAAACCAATCCTGCGGGGTAAGTATCGGTGTTCCTCCGAGCTGTACGATCCTTGTCACCAGCAACTGGGCGTGGGTAAGTTCCTCGGTGGCATGCAGGTCGAGTTCACTGATAACTGCGTCCTTCATCGGGCCTTTTACCACCTTGGCTCCGATCCAGTACTGGTAATAGGCCAGCCATTCGTCGGCCAGGGCCTTGTTAAGGAGATTGATGAGTTCATCAACATCCATCTTTACGATTGATCTTCCAATTTCTGCCATAATAGTTTAATATTTAATGTGTTATATGGATTATACTTTACTTTTATCTTTTGTCTTTTGTCTTTTATCTTTAATCTATTCAGTAATGTCAGGCTGATTTCTATTTCCGCTTTCTCCTGAAGAATCTTATTTTGAAGAAAGTGCCGGCGATACCGAGAATGATCAGCATAATAATTAAAACAGGCTTATCGGGCATGAATGCAGAGGTTATGATTATCATGCCCCACATTATGATGAGTGCAGCATTTCTTATACCTGTGCTGACTCCTGATGCTTTTCCTTCAAGGACGCTGTTTACATGTTTGTTGCTGACGAACTTGTTATACAGATAAGGTGAGCTTCTGACATATAGTCCTGCAGTAATTAGGAAGAAAGGAGTGGTTGGAAGGATGGGCAGAAAGATTCCTGCTATTCCGATGAAAAGAGATATTGTACCGCCTAATATAAGCAATGGTTTAAGAATCATTTTTCACTCTTTTCCGGTTTGATGAAGTTACCTATTATCTGGACCCTGATATCCCTGATCTCGAAGTCAGGAATTTTCTTCCCGCTGAAATATTTCTCGAGCAGGCTGTTAAGTTCGCTGTCGTAGAAGTCCTCAATTTTGTCTGATTCGGTACAATAGAGGTGATGGTGTTTTTCCGTCACTGCGTCGTATCTCATCTGGTATTCATCGGTTTTCACCTTTTTAATAATTCCTTTTTCGGCAAATGCTCTCAGGATTTTATATACTGTTCCGATGGGTACGTGGGGATAATTGAGTCTGAGGTAATCCAGGATTGTTTCCGCCGAGGGGTGGTTATCGAGTCCCATAATTACCTCGAGGACGGCGGTTCTTTGCGGTGTTACTTTCAGGTTATGGTCCGACAGGATTTTTATGACCTCTCTGTTTGCCATTGTTTGTTTACTTAGGAGTTAACTCAGTATAATGATTAACGGAATGGCAAAAATAACAATTTAATGCATGAGTTAAAAGATCCTGGGCGGTATATTTTATTATTTGATATAATTATTCTAAGGAGAATAATTATCAGATGATATATTTTATCTGATGACTTCAAAAAGCCCGGGATAACGCAGACTTGCTTCCGTAACTGCCTGCATCATCAGGATCTCCAATACCATCATAAACTGCCTCATCAGGATACGGATAGACCGGCCTGGTCATCATCCTGTTCCCCCCAAGACTCCTGGACAAAACTATCCGCCCGGGAGCATTGCCGTTTTCAACCCAGTCGCGTATAAGCGAGATCCAGTCAAACTGCGACGGACCATCACCCCCTCCGCAGTGAATGACACCCGGAAGCAGGTATAGCCTCATATACTCATCAATACCGGGATCACCGGCCTTCACAGCCTCGTAATGATCTATGGTCGCATATGCCGATAAAGCTGCATCGTTCCAGCCATGCCAGAAGATAATCCTGCCGTTGCGCTTCCTGAACCCGCTGTAATCGGTTGAAGTGGCATCAAGGTAGGCAGACGCGTAAAGTATCTCTTTTTCATAACCCCTGAAATCATATTGCCTGTAATCCCAGTCGGGGTCATTAAGAATCAGATATTTAAAAATTTCAATACCAAAACCGGAATGCAGAGTCGGATAATCTGATGCCTGCAAATCAGAACTTGCCGGAATAATCCAGGGTATCCAGTTTCCGGGTTTGCCCTCTGCCCCGAATGGAAAGCCCGGGTAACTTATTCCATTACCTGCATCAACCCCTTCATAGATCTTCTTAATGGCATTGATCTGAGCGGCCGTAAAACAATCATCTGACGAAACATCACCCGGACACTTCGGAAGCAGATCAAAATTGAAATTACAGTCATTTGGGTTATTCAGAATGCTGTCCCTTACTCCGTCAATCAAATCACACTGATCAATTACTGCCCTGTGAAGCATGCGGATCTGCTTTGCTGTGATAAGTGGTTCGGTAAGCTTCCCGGGAAAAACAGCCTGCGTGTTCTGAACAAATTCTGCAGCGATTGCAGGCCAGTTAAAGGCAGGCGCTCCAACCACAATCCCGTCAAAATCTTCAGGATAGCGTTGTGCTTCCATCATGGCCTGGCCTCCTCCCCGTGAACAACCTATAAAATAGGAATAACCTGGATAATTCCCGTAGTAACTTGCTATAAGTGCTTTCGATACCTCCGCAGTGCGGTGAATGGCAAGATGCCCGAAATTCAACTGCCTCTCCATGTTATTGTAAGCCCATTCTGCAGATAATGAGCCTGTTGCTTCATGCCCGGTGTCAGTCCCGCTGGTTGCATAACCAGAATTCACACTTGAACGGGCCGCATTCTGAACAGTACCGACAAACCCGCCACCTCCTCCCATTATGAAAATATCGTTCCAGAAATCCGGCAAAAGAAGCTCAAAGTTTATTTCCTTACCGATAATCCCGTTCACCCTGCAGTGACCTGCTTTACCCGGGACGGGAACAGCTTCAGTTATTCTTACTTCAGGAAACCTCAGATCCGTTAACCTTTCGCATGGAATACATTTGTCTGATGATGTGCTGACTTGTGACCTCAATGGTCCTGGCAGGATTATTGTCAGCATAAAAAGGTACAGAATTGCAGATCTTTTCATTTTGATACTATATGAGAATGGTTGAAAAAGCACAAGTAAGTTAATACTTTTATTTCAAACCGGCATTCCTTGCCAGGGCAAATAAAATGTTATTGGTATGCGTGCCTGTATTCAGGTATTCAAAAATCCATGTTCCTTAATTTTGAACCTGAAGCAATCAGGTCCTGATCCTGGCAAAATAGATGGCAAATGAGCGGTAGAGGAAATGGGTCCATTTGCCGAAAGGGACAATTATCAAAGCCCACTGTACAAGTATTGTCAGATGGAAAAGGTACAACCATATATTGTTCTCAAGCATATTCAGATCGATGAAAAGCCTCACTGAAAAAGCAGAGATACCCATCAGGAACAGCCACACCACAAACAACCAGTCGGATGGCTGCGAGTACCTGCTTATCTCTTTTTTCTTCTTTATGCGATCATAGATAAAGTCTATTGTAACAATAAATATGATTATGCTGACTACATATCCCAGAACTATCACAAAGCGGTTCTCATTAGAGAACCAGTCGAGAAAAACAGTGGTGAAAAGAAGTCCAAGGTATCCTAAAACAAGAATTAAATGCTCAAACCATCTTAACTGGTTATCATCGCAGTCAAGACTCCTTTTCTGGGTAAACATATGGACGATCAGTTCCCGCATGCCTCTTAAATAATCTTTGAAAGGCACCTTTATGCCGGGCTTTAGTATTGTGGACCACCACATTCTTATAACATTGGGGAGAAGTATCAATCCGAAAACAGAAGCAATGGCAATCATCTCGAAATTATGCCCTGCATGCATTATCGTTTCAAGGTTAAGTCCCTTAGAAAAACTGAAGGCCAGTACCCCTGCAGCAGCCAGGACCATGGCAAGTATAGCTGCAGGAAGGGAACGGTAGAGCAGCCCTGACAGTTTCGTCCAGTCATACTCGGCAGTGAGCCAGCGCCTGAGAGTCATCATCAGTTCACCCGGATTGGCCTCCTGGGGGCAGTAGGTGCTGCATTGCCCGCAATAATAACAGAGCCAGGGCTTAAGTGATGACCTAATATCATCTTCCATTCCCAAGACACTGAATCTCAGCATCTCCCTGGGGAATGAGTCTTCTTCTGTGGAGAGGGAGCAGACAGCCGTGCAGGTTCCGCAGTTATAACAGGCATTGAAATCAAACCCTCCGTATTTCTTCAGTTTCCTGCCGAATTCAATATTTGGTGACGCCATTACTTTTTAAGTTTATATGAGAAATATTCATCCATGTCGTCTATTTCGCCCTTTTCCACAGAACCATATTTTGCCAGCGTCATAAGATAGTAGAAAAGATCACCCTTGGGCATTTCCAGTTTTTTTGT
>CAYRQY010000132.1:0-7169 GCA_964426435.1 uncultured Rikenellaceae bacterium
TTCTGTAACTGAGCTCTTCAAGGATCCTGTATTTGAAACTGGCCACATTCTGGTCTCTGCCTGTCGTGTCTGAATGAATAAAGACGATGTTGTGATCGTAATAACGAGCTATTTCCCTTGCCAGGGTACTTTTTGCCACTTCCTGCGAACCGCTTGCCATAAACAATGTTGGATTACCCCTTAATACAGAGTTATTTGCAAGAGGAACCGGAGAAACAACCGGTATTTCCCTCATGGCAGCCCATGAAGCGACGATCGCCAGGTTCCGTGAGTAGACCGGTCCGATAATAAGGTCCATTCCGTCGAGCTTTCCCGATCTCAGCAGCCTTGTCACCTCAATGGTATCGCTTTTAATGTCGAAAACATGCATGTTAATATTGAGTCCCAGCGACCTTAAAGTATCAGCTGCCAGCAGTATTCCCTGGTACAATTCTATAAAATTCACACTTCTGGAAAAGACCCAATCTTCAGGTCTGTTTATTACCCTGTATGTCCTTTTCCCCCTTACAATCTGGGACGAATCGATCCCGACCCTCCTGGAGTTTTCACTAAGGAAAAGGGGGAGCAGTACTGCTACATCCAGCGTGCCCGTAAGGTTTCTCACGGATGTAAGCTCTGAAGGTCTTTCGGGCACCGGCAAGGGTAAAGCGACCGTGTCTGCAAAAACCTGTTCCTCAGCTATGACAGGTTGTCCGGGTACTCTTTCCACCGGGATCCTGAGATACTCTCCAACCTGAGGAAACCTGATGTCGCGGTTCTCGCGTCTCAGCTCCCTGACGGTCAAGCCATAACTGTCGGCAATCGAGGCAAGTGTCTCTCCCTTTAAAACCTTATGATAGTAATACTTCTGAGCTTCCTCGTCGAACTTCTCCTTCTGGCTCATCAGAACCCTTCGCGGTACTGCAATCTCATGCCCGACAGGGAGCTGGTTAATCTCCAATCCCACGTTTGCCTCAATAATTTCATTTTCAGATACTCCATATGTCCTCGACAGGAAGTAGACAGTCTCACCCGGCTGGAGTTTGTGATAAATGAACCTCGACTCGTCGCGGGGTGCAGGAGGGGTCTGGACGGCTGGCTTCTGAGGATCGGTAACTGATTTAACCGGTATCCTGAGGGCCTGCCCCTCCTTGAGTCCATGCACAACTGGCGGGTTTTCCCTTACAAGCTCTTCGGTGGAGATACCGTATGCTCTCGAAATTGAAAAAAGGGTCTCTCCCTTTCTGGCAACATGTATATAGTAAGCCACACCAGAGATAATGGCCTTGTCTGCTGATCTCTCAACCACAACCTGGGCCCTCGACGGGCACAACACAAACATCAGCAGTATCGCAGATGGAAGGAGGTATTTAAATATTCTTAATGTCATCAATGTCAGTTTGTTATTTTTTCAGGAATTCTTCAAGAAACCGCATGCAATTTCCTTCAATCCTTTCAGAGATCCCGGTAATGTCAGCCCTGTGAAAGGCATTGCCGGTAATTTTCTCATAAAGTTCAATATATCTTTCAGACACCTCGGAAACAAACTCATCCGTCATTTCCGGCACCACCTCTCCCCTTCTGCCCTGGAAACCATGAGCCATCAGCCACTCCCTTACAAACTCCTTGGAAAGCTGCTTCTGCGGCAATCCTTCTTCGAAGCGTTCCTGGTATTCGTCGGAGTAAAAGTAACGCGATGAATCGGGAGTATTTATCTCATCTATAAGATATATCTTTCCATCCTTTTTCCCAAACTCGTATTTTGTATCGACGAGCATCAATCCCTGCCTTGATGCTATCTCAGATCCTCTCGTGAAAATGTCCATTGTAAACTTCTCGATCATCAGATACTCTTCCTCAGGCACCAGCCCGCGCCTTATGATTTCTTCGCGGGAGATATCTTCGTCGTGAAGGCCCTGTTCAGCTTTTGTTGTTGGTGTTATCAAAGGGACGGGAAACCTCTGGTTTTCCCTCATGCCATCAGGAAGAGGTATACCGCATATCTCTCTTGCCCCCGCCTTGTATGTCCGCCACGAACTGCCCGTCAGGCATGCCCTGACGATCATCTCCACCGGATATGGTTCGCAAATATGGCCGAATGTAACCGTGGGATCAGGCAAAGCGATCTTCCAGTTAGGCACTATATCTTTTGTGGCATCAAGGAAGTCAGATGCTATCTGGTTCAACACCTGGCCTTTATACGGTATCCCCCTGGGAAGCACAACATCGAATGCCGATATCCGGTCGGTCACAACCATCATAAGGTATTTTCCGTCGATGTTATAAACATCCCTCACCTTGCCCTTATAGAGGCTCTTCTGGTACGGTAATCTGAAATCGGTTTGTATTATTGTCCTTGTCATTTCCTGCTATTGCTTATTTTCCTGATTCAGAATTATTTCTCATTCTCCTCCCTGTCGTATGCCCTTACTATCTCCTTAACCAGCCTGTGGCGAACAATATCCCTCTCATCAAACCTGATTATTGATATGCCCTCAATTCCTGCCAGGATGCGAATCGCCTGAATGAGGCCTGATTCGCTTTTCCTTGGAAGGTCTATCTGCGTCGAATCCCCGGTCATAATGAATTTCGAACTGACCCCCATTCTTGTAAGGAACATCTTAAGCTGGCTTATGGTGGCATTCTGAGCTTCATCAAGTATAACGAAAGCATTTTCGAGAGTTCTGCCTCTCATAAATGCGAGGGGTGCTATCTGTATAGTGCCATCCTCAAGCAATGTTTCAAGTTTCTTGAAAGGCAGCATATCATGCAGTGCATCATAAAGCGGCTGGAGATAAGGATCGAGCTTCTCCTTCACGTCACCGGGGAGAAATCCGAGTCTTTCCCCTGCTTCCACTGCCGGTCTTGTAAGGATGATCTTCTTGACCTCCCTCTCCTTCAGTGCCCTGACCGCCAGCGCTATCGACGTGTATGTCTTTCCCGTTCCTGCCGGGCCTTCAGCAATGATCAGGTCGTTGTTCCTGTAATCCTGCACAAGAAGAAGCTGGTTAACCGTACGTGCCCTTATGGGTGTGCCCGTCGTCCCGAATACGATTATCTCCTCAAAATCACCATTTGTTGCGGAACGCATGTGATCAGAATCCAGGAAGTACTTTTCGATATCCCTCTCCTCCAGGCGGCTGTATTTATGGTAATAAGTTATCAGTCCGTTGAATTTCTCAGCAAACCGTGTAATTTCCTGTTCTTCTCCGATACATTTGATCTCGTTACCCCTTGCGACGATCTTGATTTTCGGGAAGAAAGTGCGGATTTTATCAAGCAGGGAGTTGTTGGCGCCAAAAAAAACGACAGGATCGATATCTTCGAGAAAAATTACTATTTCTGTCATCAATACATTCAAGGATTTATTATCCGCTCTCTGTTTAACTTATTAACCGTTAACGGTTCACCTGTTCATTAAAAAATATTCATTGCCGCACACAAAGTAAGCTTATTTTTCCTTAGAAGATTATCTTTGCCTAAAGTTTTTTATGTATGCCGGTTATCACACTGACCACCGAATGGAAGCCTGATGATATCTACTACGGGATCATCAGGGGAAAGTTATGCAGTTTTTGTCCCGGGATTACAATTGTGGACAATGCAACCGGGATACCACCGCTCGATATAGCTCATGCGTCTTTTGTAATAAGGAACACCTACAGCAACTATCCGGAGGGGACCATTCATATTATCTGTATTCATTCAGAGGCTCATAAAGAGGAAGACCATGTGATCGTCAAGGCCCGGGGCCACTTTTTCATCGGGACTGATAACGGGATATTCAATCTTGTACTCAACTCGGAACCGGACGAAGCCTATATCATCAACAGGGGAGAGAGCGATAATGAACTGGATGTCTTCGTAAAAGCAGCTGCAGGTCTTGCAGGAGGATTGAAGCCAGAGGACCTGGGCAGGCCGCTCAGCCGTATCTCCGAAAGATTTCCGCTGAGGGCTACGATTGACAGGGATGTCATTATCGGAAGCATTATTTTTATTGATTCCTACGGGAATGCTATTTCAAACATAACCAGGGAGCTTTTTCTGCGGGTATTTGAAAGCAGGGAGTTTCGCATACTGGTCCAGAGCAATAAGAATTACACTGACAAGCTTTCGCTTAAATACAGTGATGTTCCTGTGGGAGAGATGCTTGCCAGGTTCAATTCGCTCGATCTTCTTGAATTATCAATCAACGGGGCCGACATTTCCGGGTTGCTCAACCTGGAGACAGGTTCTGTTGTGAGGGTTGACTCACTTGAAAAGTCAGCACCGGGAGGACGATTGTTTTAATTATCGAATGATGGATACAAGGAAGAGAAGTGCTGATGAATTTACCAGGCTGCTTGATCTCATGGACAAGCTAAGGGCCAATTGTCCCTGGGACAAGAAGCAAACCTTTGATACCCTTCGCAAGCTGACAATTGAAGAGGTTCATGAGCTGGCAGATGCTATTTCGTCGGACGACACCGAGGGGATAAAGAATGAGCTGGGGGATATAATGCTTCACCTGGTGTTCTATGCGAAAATCGGTTCCGAGAAAGGAGCATTTACCATGGCCGATGTACTGAAAGGGATTAACGGGAAGCTTGTTTACCGGCATCCCCATGTGTTTGGCAATGTAAGGGTTTCAGGTGCTTCGGAGGTTGAGGAGAACTGGGAACAGCTTAAAATCACCGAAAACAATGGTTACAAACAGGTTCTCTCGGGTGTACCCTCATCATTGCCGGCCATGATCAAGGCTAACAGGATTCAGGAAAAAGTGAGGGGAGCAGGGTTTGACTGGGAGGATCGCGAGGAGATCTGGGACAAGGTCCTTGAGGAGATGATGGAGCTCAGGGAGGGGATAAGGGAACGGGATACCACCTCTATAGAATCCGAGCTTGGCGATGTAATGTTCTCGCTTATAAATGCATCGCGCCTTTATGAAATTGACCCCGAGGCTGCGCTCGAAAAAACCAACAGAAAATTCATCAGGCGGTTCAATTATCTTGAAAATGAGGCAAGGTCCAGGGGCGTTTCCCTCCATGACATGAGCCTCGATGAAATGAATACAATCTGGGAGGAATCAAAGAAGGGTGAACAGGATCACGGTTCCTGAAAGGAATCTACAATGAACCAATCCTTTTAGCGGCAAGGTAGCTTATCAGCTGATAAACAATTCTTGCAGCCGTAAAGTCAGCAGCCCTGTGAAGAGTCGAGGGGCAAAGTTCAACGACGTCAAAGCCGACCACATTTTTTTCTCTTATCACATCCCTCAGAAAATGCATTATCTCAAAATAACCGGGTCCACCTGGTTCCGGTGTTCCTGTTGAGGGAATCAGAGAAGGATCAAAGACATCAAGATCGATGGTGATGTAAACATTTTCATTCAGCTTTTCCGCTGCTGCTGCATAGAGCCGGCGTTCATAGTGAAGATCGTGTGCAAAGAATATTCTCCGGGTGTCTGCCGATTTCGCCTCTGCTGCTGAAATGCTTCTGATTCCAACCTGTACTATCTCTGCCCTTTCCCTTACCCTGGCCATTACACAGGCATGATTCAGGGCGGAACCCTCATACTCTTCCCTGAGGTCTGCGTGGGCATCGAGCTGAAGGACCGACAGATCCGGAAAAGATCCGCATACCGCAAATGCAGAACCTATCGTTACAGTATGGTTACCTCCTATTACTACGGGGAACTTGCCGGCGTTCAATACTTCCGTCACCCTCTCTTTCACAGCGTTCACAAGCAATTCGGGAGTTCTCTTCTCCAGCACCGGTTGAACCGTATGAATTCCCAGAAGATGAGCCTCGACAGAGGTTTCCGGGTCAAAGAATTCGAGGTTTACCGAAGCTTCCAGAATGGCTTCCGGTCCTCGGTCAGCTCCTTTGAGCCAGGTGCTGGTCTCGTCGTAGGGTACAGGAATGATTATGAATGACGAGTCGTCATAGCTGTATTTAACCTCTTCCCCTCCGAAATTCATAACGATTCCAGTAAGATTTTATGAGGTTTTCCTGGCCGGCTTATCGGCTGAGCTCTTTTTCCTGGCCGGCTTTGCGGGTGCAGGTTCTGTCTCCCCGGCAACCGGTGTATCCGGCATCTCCCCGCTGATGTTTTTTTCAGGCTCCTGAACAGGCTCAGGATCATCCTTAAGAAGCAGCTCCTTCTCATGAAGAATGTTATACCAGCGAACTATCTTTTTTATGTCGCTTACATATACCCTCTCCCTCGAGTATTCAGGGATCACTTCCGCAAAATACTTCTTAAGATCCTCACCTGCAGCGTTTGAATCGATGGTCAATCCTCCGTTCTCTTTTTCGAAGATCCTGTCAAACACTTTTCCCAGCGGAATGTCTTCATCGTCGGTAAATACCGAGATATCTTCAAGTGAGCTTACCTTTGAAGAACCAAAGGCACTGCTCCTCCTGCCCGTCTCAAGGTGTTCCACAATGATTGCATTCCTGCCCTGCGCAATGAATCTGAACAGGCCCGGTTCGCCAGATATTGCCACTATGTCCTTTAGTTTCATTTAATTTGTTTTTATTACCGGTTTAACGTTACCGGATTGTGTTTTGTTTTAGCCGGCTGGTGATTTATTTAAGGTAGTCTTACGTTATTTTTCTTTCCTTCTTTATCCGCTCGTATGCTTCGTTTACGCTTCTGAACTTCTCCTCCGCTATTTTCCTGAAATCCTCCCCCAGGTGGCTCACCTTGTCAGGATGATATTTCATTGCCATTTTCCGGTATGCCTTCTTTATTTCTTCGTCGGAGGCTGACCGTTCGGTCTCAAGGATCCGGTAAGCTGAATCCGTCTCCGGCACAAACATATTCTTTATTGACTGGAAATCGGAGACACCTATTCCGAGAAAGCCTGACATTTTCTCAATCAGATCAAGTTCGGCCCTGTCCACCTCTCCGTCAGCTCTGGCGATGTTAAGCAGAATATGAACCAGTTGCAGCCGCGAAGAGTAGTCCATATTCTTTCTGATCTGCCCGCAAACCTCCTTTACCGGAATATCCTGCTTAAGAAGATCCCTGAGAAGCATCAGTGCATCAGCTGCAGTATCCTGACCAAATTGCTGGATAAAAAACTGTCTTACATAATCCAGTTCTGACCTGACCACCTTACCGTCAGCTTTCATGACTGCTGCGACAAGTACCAGGAGGCTCATTCCGAAAGCGCCGGTGGTTGTATTCCTTTGTCCGGAGGAAT
>CAYRQY010000133.1:0-7080 GCA_964426435.1 uncultured Rikenellaceae bacterium
CTTCAGATGCCGAGGATTATGTGCATCGTGTGGGTCGCACTGCACGAGCCGAAACCACTGGTGTTGCAGTAACGCTCGTCAACAGACCCGATATGCACAAAATGCGTATGATCGAGAAACTTATAGGTTATGAGGTTTATAAAGCTCCGCTCCCTGACTTCATCCCCGATAAACACGACAAAGGAACCGGGCAGGATTCACCCCGTGCAAAATCCGATAAGGGCTACAGGAGGTGGTCCAGCCGGAAGGCAAGGAGTAAAGGCATCAGGAAAAAATAATCCCCTGGACGGAGTCCGGCTCTTCAGAAAAGCAGGGATAGGCACGTCAACCCGCCATCCATTTTTCGGAATTCCGACAGGTCAACTTCAATTATGTTGTATCCGGATTCGCTGATCTTTTCTTTTGTTTCCGGGAATCCTGCCGGCATCAGCAGGAAGCCGTTTACCAACAGGCAGTTAGCTGCATAAGCCTCGTCGTTATCCACAGGTATAATATTTGAGTCCGGCAGTTTGCCGGCAAATTTCAGGGCAAATTCCCGGGTGCTTATAAAGTTTCCCCTGTCCATATATGTTATTCCGGTCTTTAAGTGAAGTCCTGGACCCACAATTATTTCAGAGGAAGAGTAGCCATATTCCGAGAGGAGTTGGCTCAGCTGTCGTGAGCCTTCCCTGTTGGTTCTCCCGGATATTCCGATAAAGAATTGATTATCTGCCCTCATAACGTCTCCGCCATCAAGGGTTCCAGGATGTCTGATGATTTCGGTCGGCATTAAAGAAGATAATATTCTGCCCGTTTCCGACTCTTCACCCTGCCTCGATTCAGCCCCGGGTCTGGTTATTATTGCTGTTTTTTCCGTGACAACAGCTGTATCTTCAACAAAACAACCGTCGGGATATTTTTCATCGGCTTCCAGTAAAGTTACTTCCAGGCCGCACTGCCGGAGGATGTCACAGTATATTCCGTGTTGCCGGAGAGCCTTATTTAAGTCCGGTTTCCCTGATTTTGCGGTGGTAATACCTTTATGAAAATTTCTGCCGGGTCTTCTGACTATTGCCTTTGTGTACATATACTATTATGAACAAATTCCGCGATATAATTTTGCATAAAGTTTAAACTCTGGTCTGGGCAATTTCACTCAATCAGTATACACAAAGGCTTTATTGCGGTTGCATTCGGTGCATTTGCCGACTATCACGCCTTCATCGAAGAAGCCGGGGATCCCCTCATCTCCTTCATATCTTTCATACTGGCCCGCTGTAAAGACCCTGTTCCCGCATTCGCACACGGGACGCTCCTCCCTAAGCATATTCCTGTGTTCACCTGTAAAAGTGAAAAGCCTCATTAAATACCCGCATTCGTTACATTCTCCCCATATTATACCCCGGAAATTCCAGTCCTCCGAACCGGTATGATGTTCAATGGTTAATCTGAGAGTTTCCGATTTGCAGGAACTGCATCTGTACTGCAGGAATTTGTGCGTACAATCAGGATAATTCCGGCTGTTTATACAATCCCCAGCAAAATCCTCAAGATCGGAGAGCGATGAAAACTGTTTCATTAGTAGTATGTCTGAGGAATAATTCTCTTATGATACTGAATATTTGGATTATACGGGAAAAAGTATCCGGAATCACTTTACAAATATCTGATCGGCTAGAATCCCGATTACCAGTCCCCCGATGATACAAAACCCGGAAATAACAATCATCACTATTCCGGCAACACCAATAATAAAAGGCTGGCTTTCACGCACCTGGATGAAATAGCTGTCAGGACCTGTAATAAACACGCGGCAAGAATTAATTATGTGTATATCAGGCGTTTATAATTTCGCCCATAAACTCCCTGGCCATTTGTACCTGCTCGTGCACCTGGTCAAGACCAAGCTGTTCATGCTTATCGTCGATAAAGGGATGACACAGTTCAAAGGTAATATGTCCTTCATAGCCGATCTCCCTCATCATTTTAATGAAGTGCGGATAATCGGGAAGGGGCTGGCCGTACCTCATGGGCATAACCAGCTGCTGTACCTTGCCTGACTTGTCGCGGTAGTATTCTCCCCCGAAGTGCGAATGAATCTGAAGCTTTCCCACTGTTCTCACAGCCTCCTCTACCCATGGATGATCATACCTTGTCATGATGGGCAGATCGAGGCATGCCTTCAGCCATGGTGAATCCACCTCCATTATCAAATCATACATGTCCTTCCAGTGCCTGATAAGCGGTTTATGATTCTGAAGTGCCATAACCACTCCAAACTCCTCACCCATCTTTGCAGTTTCCTTCAGGCAATCCTTAACGAACTTCCATCGCTCGAGCCATGTGGAGTAAGGATATTGTCTTTCGAACGTATAGTAATCCCCCCTTATCAGATCGTATGTGCCCGTCCCGTTATGTATGGGCACCCCGGGCCATGCGGCAAATAACCGTACTATTTTCGCGCCAAGGTCTGCTGCAAGCCGTGCCGTCTCACGCACCATAAGAAGCTGTGCTTCCCTGTGCTCGGGAATGGGACTCGAAAAATCGTTGTTTGCCGCCACACATGGCATTTCAATACCTGCTTTGGCAAGTATCTCCTTCATCTCTTCCCGTTTTTTCCTGTCGATATCCATGGGGTTACCCAGCGGCCGTTTATTGTCAAGCTCAATACTGTCGTAACCGTACATCCTGGCACGGTCAACAATCTCCCTGAATGAAAGCGCCGGACCATCATACCATATTCCAAGGTAAGATATCGTGTAGAGTCCTATTTTAATATCCCTTCGCGGCTGGGAAGGCTTTTTTTGCTGCCCGTCCGGTGTGTTATTCAGTTCCGGTACGACTGATCCAAGAAGGGCCGCGCCGGTGGCTGCTCCTGATCTTTCAATAAATGTGCGACGATTCATAATTATTTCTCCTATATTTATATGAATAATTAACAGAGCAGGAGATAAAGTTAATAAATATTTCAGGCAATGGACACCTTTGAACATCCATTGACAACAAGGAAAAAAAGATTTTTTACCAATTCATAGATAAAAAAAATGAATCCAAGGTTACTGATTTTGTTTTTATGTCTTACAGGGTGCAGCTCTGGTCCACCGCAAAAAGTATCGGATACTGACAGTCAGAAGGATTGGGCTATGCTGGGTTTTATGAAGGCCGACAGCATTAACCCGATTTTAAATCCCTCTCCTGATCAGGTTTTTGAATGCCCGGTAAGCCGGAAAGAAGTCAGATGGGAGGAGAGAAACGTTCTTAATCCGTCAGCTGTGGTTAAAGACGGAAAAGTATGGTTGATTTACAGGGCTCAGGATAATGAAATGACCTCAAGACTGGGACTGGCAGTAAGCGATGACGGATTACATTTTACAAAGGAACCTTCACCTGTCTTCTATCCCGATAACGACTCCATGAACCGGTACGAATGGAAGGGAGGAGTGGAAGATCCCCGTATCGTAGAGACTGACGACGGCAGGTACCTCTTAACCTATACTGCCTATGACGGACGGACAGCAAGGCTTTGCCTCGCTTCCTCAACGGATCTCAGAAACTGGACCAAACACGGACCGGTACTGGATAACGACACGTACAGGGATATGTGGTCAAAATCGGGTGCTATTGTATCGGAACTTATAGATGGCAGGATTGTTGCTGTAAAAATCAAGGGAAAATACTGGATGTATTTTGGTGATACTGATCTGTTTATGGCCACTTCCGACGATCTTATCCATTGGGAAGCCGTCGAAAATCAGGAAAACAGGAAACTTATTTCGGTTTTACAGCCCAGGCCTGGCTGGTTTGACAGCCGTCTTGTTGAGCCGGGGCCTTACGCTTTATTGACAGAGAAGGGTATCTTGCTGATTTACAACAGCTCCAACGCCAAGAGCAATAATGATCCCGGTCTTCCCGTGTTTACTTATGCTGCCGGACAGGCTCTCTTCGACAGGGAAGCTCCCTATAAGCTGATTGACCGGCTGAACCATTATTTTATCTATCCCGATAAACCTTTTGAGATAACGGGAGAAGTTAACAATGTCTGTTTTGTTGAAGGCCTGGTTAATTTCAGGGATAAGTGGTTCCTATATTACGGAACTGCCGATTCGAAAATTGCCGTAGCCGTAAAGGAACATTGAATAATCAGTCCTTTCCGCAAGCCGGAAGGCATTCAGATCTGAAACCCTTTACCTGTAGTTAACGACCTCTTCAACAGATTTTCTCGGGGTTGCCGCTGAAGTGGCATCCACGCTTTTATCCATATGTCCGATTCTCAGGAGTGTAACCACCTGGAAGCCTTCGGGTATCCCGATCTTCTGCCTCAGGTTTGTATTGACATTACTCACGGGGCCGGTATAAATACGCGCCCCCAGGCCGAGGCCGCTGGCCGCAATAAACATACTTTCGGTTGCCAGCGCACAGTCAAGATCCGCACGCGGGTTATCTTCAGCCCTTGATACCAGAATCACTACGTTCCCCGGCAGAATCCCATTAATAACCTCCCCTGCCAGAGCCGGGTCCCTGACAACAGTGAACTTCCACGGCTGCCTGTTATTGGCACTCGGAGCCTTGATACCGCATTTGAGTATCAGATCAAGATGCTGGTCCGGCACCGGATCTGATGTAAACATCCTTGGCGAATAAGCCGAAAGCATAACGTCAATAACACAGTTGCCGGTGGACTGGCTTCTAAGAATTGCAGTGCCTGATAACAGGATCAGTAATATCAGAGTCAATGTTTTCTTTTTCATGTAGATGATTTTAAATTATTTGATCGAATATGTATCTTTCTATTTCACGTGTAACAACCGCTTCCCCTCATAACCCCACCATTCGTCGGCGGCCCTGATATGTATTGTATAAACTCCCGGAGGTAGATTGACTTTTTGTTCGGTTATCCATATATGTTCTGATGACGCAGGGTTGCCAAGGGCTCTCCAGGGGATCTCGCCAATCTGCTTTTCCCTTGCCATGACCTCCGTTCTGAACGGGTCGCCCTGCAGGCTGTTTTCCATTTTTATCCATTCTCCGTCATCACCTATCTTCATCAATACGCTGGCTGAAGGAAGGGCGTTGAAGACATTGACTGTTACCTGTATCGTTTCATTAGTTCCTGATTCGATAACATCGGGAGCGTGAATGTGCATCTGGAACTCTCCCGGTCTTCTCGGGGCTTTCCAGCTCATTTTCCATTTGTTCCCGTCGAGATGAAGGATGGTATAACAATTTGGTGTTCCGTCGGACATCATTGCATGAGGAATTCCGTATTCATCCGGCGCCCCGGCCCACCACGATCCGCAAACTGTTCCCACGCTCACCAGATGATGAGGCTTATCTCCGGGAAATCCTTCCGCCTCACCGATAAGCTGATGATAGTGCCTGTGTGTATGGGCGGCAAGTGAAATGGTGTTTGGATGACTTGCAATAAGTTCATAGAAAGCCTTCTTCTCCTCAGGGCTCTCCCACTCAGTTGATTTTTCGTAAGGAATATGGGAAAGCAAAATGAGCAGCTGGTCCTTGCTTAAACGGCCGATCTCATTCCGCAGGAATTCCATCTGATCCTCCCCCAGCCCTGTTCTGTAATAGCGTCTTGTCGTTTCAACGATCCAGCGTATATCATCGAGTATTATAAAATGAGCCGGTCCGTGGGTGAAGGAATAGTATGCCGGACCGAATGTTCTCAGCCAGGTACCCCTTGCCGAAGCAAGGTCATTGCCGGTATAATCGTTGTCGTGGTTGCCCGCGACATACCTCATAGGTATTCCAATTGCCGACAGGGTGCCTATCAGATGATCATACAGGTTAAGGTCATCAAACACAATATCGCCCAGGGTTACCCCAAATGATGCATTCAGGCCTATCAGTTCGGGCATTACGTCGTATGCCATATAATAGATCTCCTTATCGTCGCGCGGCTGGGTATCTCCCAGGACAAGAACATCCATTTTATCAGGTTCCCTTGACGGATAGAGAGGGAAATCGACCGATCCGGGAACCGGACCTGTAGGTGACAGCCCCTTGAAATTAGTACCGGATAATCCTTCCGTACTGTGTATATAGTAAAACCGCGGCAACTGGTTTTCATCAACCGGAACCATCCAGTTGCGGGGTTTGATAACAAATATCACGCAGTTATCCCTGAGTGGAAGCTCATACATACCTGCCTTGTCAGTAACAGCGACTTCCCGTCCGTTGGAAACCGCCACTCCCTTAAGAGGCTTATCTTTTTGCCGTTCAAATATGCCATCTCCGTTTCTGTCGTGATAAACAATACCTTTTACTTTCAGTCCGGCCTGGGCATAAAGACCTGAACCATACTGAACCACAATGAACAGAAAAGAAAATGCTGCAGTAAGTAAGATTGATCTGATTCTCATATTCGCGATTTAAGTTAAATTATTTTCTGATCCGGCAGCTGCTTTTTCATTAAAAGGACAAGATATAAAAATAGCACTGATTCCCCTTCACCAGTGCCGGAAAAATGCGGGAGAACCTGCCCCGGGCTATTGGTATTATCCCCGTATTTTTATAAATTGCAGAAGGCTGAGGTTAAAAAACGTATTTGAAGAGTAATAAACAATCAATCATGAAGAAGATAATTATACTGGGGGCCGGAATGGTTGGCAGGGCAATTGCCATTGACCTGTCAAAAAAATATAAGGTCACCGCTGTTGATATTGACAGAAAAGCTCTTGATCTGTTGTCGGGAAGGCATAATATACATACCGCATTCATGGATGTTACCGATACGGCAGCTCTTGCAACGGTCCTGAGGGGATTCGACCTTGTAATATCCGCCGTCCCGGGCTTTCTGGGTCTTCAGACAATGCGCGAAATAATTGATCAGAAAAAGAATCTTGTTGACATAACATTCCTTCCCGAAGATGTCTTTCATCTCATCCCGCTGGCAAAGGCAAAAGGAGTTACAGTTGTTATGGATTGCGGTATAGCACCGGGTTTGTCTAATTACATTGTGGGATACCTGAGTGGAAAGATGAATATTGAAGAGGTGAAGATAATGGTTGGCGGATTGCCAAAAGTCAGGACTCTTCCTTTTGAATACAAAGCGCCATTTTCCCCGGTCGATGTTCTTGAAGAATACAT
>CAYRQY010000134.1:0-6992 GCA_964426435.1 uncultured Rikenellaceae bacterium
GGGGGTATAGGCACGCTGGAGGCATTCAATACCGATGGACTGCGAACTCTGATCACTACAATGAGGCAGATTCCAAATATGATAGAGAAGACTCTGAGATACCCGGGTCATATAAACCTTATCAGAATTATTAAAGAATCGGGGTTCTTCGACAAAACTCCCATCGTGATAAACAATGCAGAAATAATCCCCTTCGAGCTTACTTCAAAGATCTTGTTCAATGCGTGGAGGCTTCCTCCGGATGAACCGGAATTCACTGTTATGCGGGTAATTATCAGGGGAACCGAACAGAATGTCAGAAAAGAGATCTTATACGATCTCTATGATGAATTTGATCCCGTGGAAAAGCTCTCCTCAATGGCAAGGACCACAGGTTTTACGGCTGGAGCTACTGCTGAAATGATCCTCTCCGGCATATATTCCGAGAAGGGTGTATTCTCCCCCGAGCTCCCGGGAAAAGATCCTGCTTGCTTCGAATTTATTACCAATTACCTGCAGGCCAGGAACATACAATACGAAGTGACTGTCCGTAATATTTAAATTATTTTCCTCCCTTTAAAGCTTCAATAATTTCATTGGATGGTTTATTCGGTATTGTGGCTATTACCTCACCATTATATTCAAAAATTTCCTTATCATCTGCCGTAATTTCACCTATAACAGCCGCATTATCTGTTCTGGACTTAATTGCATTTACAACCTCATCAACATTTTCAGGAGCAACCTGTACCACATAGCGTGCCTGGGTTTCGCAGATGAGGATCTCCTGTGGGGTAATATCGTCGACTGCCACGGGTACTTTTGTAAGATCAATCCTTGCACCCAGGCCTCCGTATCTGGCCGATTCACATATTGCAGCCCCTATACCCGCTGCACCCAGATCAGAACATGCTTTGATCCTGCCTGTTGCAAAAGCAGCCATGGCTGCTTCGAGAGCAATCCTTTCTTCCCTGAAGAGTGCAATTGCCGGACGCATCTCATCCACAAGCCCTGCCCTGTAAAGTGTGTCGTTGCCGTCGTTGGAGGTGACTCCGATTATGATGATCTTATCCCCTGCATTCTTTGCCGGTTTGGTAAGCGGTTTTTCTGTAACCAGCTTTCCAAATACCGACACAACCACAGCAGGGACTATATCAGAAAAAGACGTCGAGAAGCCTCCTCCCACTATGAATACATCCATCACTTCGCACATGTCCCGCAGGCCTTTTACCATTATGTTCACCCTCTCCTGGCTTGTCATAACCTTGCAGTTACCGCATGTGCATTTCCCTGAGAACCCGCAGGGGCCGACAATCACTTCCTGTTCAAGAGGCCTTGTACCGATAAAGTCAAGAAGAAAGACCGGCCTCCCTCCCATGGCCACAACATCGCGCATTGCTCCTCCTGCTCCAGTGGCGGCTGCATCATATGGTCTCGGGACACAGGGAGAGCAGTGGCTTTCCATCTTCGCAACAACATAACCATCCATGCCGGGGACCTGAAAAACAGCAGCATCATCATTCTTCTCCGGTCCTATGGCCAGTGCTCCGGGCCAAACCCTGTCAACCTGCCGGTTCAGCTCACTGAAACTGCTGAAATCAATAACCTTGTCGATGTTATGATGCAGATGAACAAAGAGTCCGTGCATCAGTGCTTTTTCTATGGTGTTCATTTGTCTGTTCTTAAGTTGTTAGTTATTGAATCCGGAAAACCGGCCTAGTCCTCGCCGGCAATGTTGAATACTTTGATCTCAGCGGGCTTGAGGACCATGTGCTCAATTTTGGGGCCAAAATCATTGAAATAAGAAGCGGAAAAATGTGTGTCAACAGCTGCCCGGTTCACATACCTTTCAACGAAGATGAATTTTGTTTCATCGTAAGGATTGTGATAAAGCATATACTCAAGGCAACCTTCCTCCCTGTTTGAGTCTTCAATAATTGACTTTGCAGCTTCAATAAAATCCGAAACGAATTCGGGTTTTATATAAACATACGCCAGGATCATTCTTTGATTTTCGGGTGACTGTATACCCGTTTCGGACTCCTGTGAGGGAGCGGGAGCTTTCGGTTTGCAGGCAAAGCCGATTGCAACAATAAGAGCAGATACGATCAGGATTTTTGTTTTCATATTTTTTTGTATTTTGTGGTTACGTGTAAATTTAACATAAATGAGTAAACCGGCAGACATTTTTGAATGTTTTGTTAATAGTTTTATTCACCCGGCAAGAATTAAGGTCAGGCAAAATAAAATGAAGATTATCCTTTACATCTGCTTAAATCTTTCACTCATCCCCGCATTTCCCCTGAAGGGACAGAACGATTCCATTAACCTTGCAGATTTTATCGGGGATCACAGCTCCATCCTCTTTGACAGCAATCAACTTCTTGAGGCGACACTTCGTTTTGATATTACACGGCTGAGCCGTACCAGGCAAACTAATGACAATCAGGAAGCATTAATTACTTATTATGTCCCCGGAAGTGATACCATAACCCGAACAGTACGCTTGCGGGCCAGGGGAAATTTCCGGCGCAACTTCTGCGACTTCCCTCCCATCAGGCTTAATTTCAGAAAGGATGAACTGCCCGGAGACAAGTTTCACGGGGTAGACAGAATCAAGCTTGTAACTCACTGCAAGGCAGGCAATAGTGACTACGTACTGAGAGAATACCTTGTTTACAGGATATTCAATGTCCTCACCGATTACAGTTTCCGTGTAAGGTTAATGAAGATCAACTATGTCAATACAAGGAGGCCTGGCAGACCTTTCACGGAATATGCATTCCTGATTGAACCTGTTGAATTTCTTACAGCCAGGACCAGATCTGTTGAGGTCACAATACCCAGACTAAATCAGAAGATGATGAAACCGGAACACATGGACAGAGTTGCAATATTCAGTTACATGATCGGAAACTACGACTGGTCGGTACCGGGATTACATAATCTTGTTGCACTGACTCTTCCCCTCTCCGGCGATCCGTCACTAGGTATTGTTGTCCCGTATGATTTCGACTACTGCGGACTGGTAAACACCACTTATGCCATACCCCCTGAGACACTGCCGATCAAAACAGTGCGTGAAAGGTTATATCGTGGTATTTGCCGGGATGAGGAGACGTTCAGGCAGAGGCTTGAGGAATTTGTTCAGAAGAAGGACGATATTTACAACCTCATTGATGAATTCCCATACCTGGGCGATCGTCATAAAAGGGATATAAAAAACTATCTTGGCAGTTTCTTCCGCAATATCGAGGGACGAAACCTTATTCTTTACTCCCTTCTGCGGGAGTGTGTTAATTTGTAAGACTCCGCTGTACTTAAAAACCTGATGCTTTCAGCCAGTTAATGCAGAGACCAGGCCATGAGGATTCCGTTCCCCTTCCTTCCGCCAGCCCATACCCGTGTCCTCCCTTCTGAAAAACGTGGATCTCGTTATTAATCCCATGCTTCTGCAGCCAGTTAAAATAGGAGATGCTGTTCAAAACCGGGACAGCTTTATCGTCTGCCGAGTGAACCAGGAAGGCAGGGGGAGTCTCTGCCGTAATTTGTGTTTCATTTGAAAAATGCCTTACCAGATCTTTTCCGGGATTCAGGCCGATCAGATTGTTCCTCGATCCTCTGTGAGTAAAGGTAGTATCAAACGAGATGACCGGATAAATCAGCAAAGAGAAATCGGGGCGGGCGCTTGTGTTGTCTGCAGCCGGGTAAACCCTTTCGTCAAAATGGGTTGAAAGTGTGGATGCAAGGTGGCCTCCTGCGGAAAAACCAATAACGCCGATTTTGCCCGGATCAATATTCCATTCCTTTGCATTCCTGCGGATAATACGCATTGCCTCCTGTGCATCCTGTAACGGTCCAACCGATTTGTCCTTCATAATTCTGTCGGAAGGAAGCCGGTACTTCAGAATAATTGCGGCGATACCGTTCTCATTGAGCCATCGTGCAATGGCGTTCCCTTCATGATCAAAGGCAAGAGCGCCATATCCTCCGCCCGGGCATATCAGTACAGCTGTCCCTGTTGCTTTATCCCATGCAGGCAGGAACACGGTAAGGTCAGGATTTTTTACTCTCTCGCAACGGGTAACGCGACCGTCTGTAACAGTGATGTTTTCAATATATGCATCATCGGCCACCGAACCAGGTATACCATCCGGCCACAGCTTTACTGTAAAAGTCTGTGATCTGGCAGACAGTGTCAGAGCGAGCATAATCATTATCAGGGGAATAGTTGCTTTCATATGTTAAAGAATAAGTTTGAAGTGCCTAAAGTTCGGAGTTATAAGAATGAATAACTTCGAACTTTAGGCACTCCGAACTCCGCACTATTCCTCTTTCCATGGCACAACCGGCGACCTGTAGTAATTGATCCCCATCGCTTCAAACCTCTCTCCGTGTCCTGCCAGCCTTGATTTATATTCATCCCAGCTCCTGAGAGAAGAGGGTGTCCAGCCTATTTCGGCATACCCGGGAAGGCGCGGAAAGACCATGAATTCTATCTCTTTCATATTTGTGATCGTCTCAGTCCAGAGGGGCGATTCAACCCCTATGATATGCTCTTTCGAAATACCCGGAGTTATTGTTGCGGGATCCCAGTCGTAGCCGGTATTGACCTCGATAAGCCCCGCCCATCTCAGGCCCAGTTCGGTAGTTTTGTCATACTTCATGTCGAGGTAGGCCTTTCTTGCCGGCGACATAAGGATCATGGCACCCTGGCTTACGGCTTTCTGGGCATTTTCGGCACTGGACCAGTGCTGAGCTATGGAACCTGTCCGTAATTGTGCGAGTGCAATTTCATCCCACCCGATAACCTTCTTGCCATGTGACAAAACGATATCCTGCACCCTGTTGATAAAAGGTATATAATCTTCGAGTTTAGTTACATGCGACTCGTCGCCTCCGATATGGAACCAGGGGCCCGGTGTGAGGGCGGATATTTCGCGGACAACATCGTCAATAAACTGGTAAGTAATCTCTTTGCTCGTACATAAAGTGCTGAATCCCACCTGAGTGCCGGTATAGAGCTCTCTTGCCTTGCCATCGCAGTTCAGCTCGGCATAGGAAGAGAGGGCTGCATTTGTGTGTCCGGGCATATCAATTTCCGGCACAATGGTAATAAAACGGTCGAGGGCATACTGAACAATTTCCGAATATTGCTCCTGTGTATAATAGCCTCCAGGACCTCCTCCAACCTGTGTGCTCCCACCGTGAAGCGCAAGGTTTGGCCACGATTTGATCTCTATTCTCCATCCCTGGTCGTCGGAAAGATGAAGATGCAGTACATTCATTTTGTAGTATGCAAGGAAGTCGGCAAAACGTTTTACATCCTCCACGCCGAAGAAATGACGCGACACATCGAGCATGGCACCGCGGTATGAATAATCGGGATAGTCTGTAATGGTTCCCGTTGCCATTCTCCACAGGGCTTCCTGTTTTGTTGCCATTTCAACGGCCGCAGGCAGCAGCTGACGTATCGTCTGGATTCCCCTGAAGAGGCCGGCCGGATGTTTCGCCGTCAGCTTAACGATCCTGCGGGTTATGGTCAGCTCGTACCCTTCCTCTCCGGGAACCTGGCAATAATCCGACAGATTAAGATAAATGGCATTCCTGACCGGCTCCTTTGATGCTGATTTCACATTTACCGGATATCCTGTCGAAGGCCTCAGTATCCCTGCAAGATACTCTCCTATTCTTGTCAGTTCTTCGGATCCCCCCAAAACAAGGATTGGGGTGTTTGGCTTAAGCGTAAAATAATCGCCGGTGGGAACCACCGAAACCGGCTTCGGGATCAGGTTTTCTTTTGACATATCAGAATCTGTTTTCTGTGAAGAACACATCTGAAACGTCAGCATGATGATAACAATTAATGCTTTAAGAGCTGGATTTTGTTTTTTTAATAACATGGCTTGCTGATTTGGATTCAGGCCTCAAGTTAAACAATTTATCCAACTTTTTATGACAGGAGCGCCGGGTTTTATTTAGATCACCGGGGAGCTCCGATCAGGCTTTCAGCTTCTTCAGGCCTTTAACTATAATGGCCAGGAGCAGGCATACTCCAAGAAGCATGACAATTGCAGGGGAGCTGGGAAGATCCCTGGTCCACGACAGCCAGAGACCGCCAAGGGTGGCAATAAATCCGGCTGACAGGCCTATGAGTATCCTTGTTGTCCATCTTTCTGCAAACAAAGCTGATAATGATGCCGGTATGATAAGGAAAGCAAACACGGTAAGAATACCTCCTATGCTTACTGCTTCAACAATCATTATCCCGAAAGTGAAATAGAAAAGGAAGTCCCAAAGACCGGATCTGGCTACTTTAAAATTTTTATCCAGGTACCCAAGGGTTACTTCCTTGAATTTTTCCCTGAAAAAGAAGTGAAATCCGCCAATTAACAATACAACTATCAAGAGTCGTAAAACACGCTGCCATGTCACCCAGAGTATTGTTCCGGCAAGCATGTCGTGAATGTGTACATCGCTTCCGGCTCCCTTGTCGAGAATAATGACTGCGGTTGTTGTTGCAACAGCATAGGCAATACCTATGATGGCTTCCATCGGTATATTAATTTTCTTGTTCTTCAGAATTGTAAAGACACCTGCCGCAAGAAGGCAAAAGAGATATGCCATTAATGTTCTTGAATCGTGCTCGTGAGAATGCGGGACTGGTCCGGAAACAAGATTGTTTATAACCAGGGTGACTGCACTTCCGAGCGCTGCAATCTGTGCCAGTGCAATATCGATGAAAATGATCTCCCTTTTTATTACATGGATACCGAAATAGACCGTTATCAGTAGCAGCAAGAGGCTGGCGACAAAGGGGGGAAGCATGAATTCAAATGCGGTATACATCTATCTATTCTTTAACAGTTTGAAACTTAAGTATAACCAGTCTGATAAAAGCCAGAACGAAAACCAGGGTGCCCAGCAGGGTTACGATAGCAGGTCCGTTGGACACATTAAGCATATAAGAAATATACATTCCGGAAAATGAACCAATTATTCCTATCACCCAG
>CAYRQY010000135.1:0-377 GCA_964426435.1 uncultured Rikenellaceae bacterium
AGAAGAGTGATCTCGGCAAGAAGAGCAAAGGGGAGAAAGAAACTTACGGTCTCTTCAGAGATGCGGCTGAAATGATATTTACCCTGCCTGAAATCAAAAACGGGTGTCTCTTTCGCAGACACCTTTTTTTTTAATTTTGCATCAGAAAGTAATGGCCGGCTTGAAAGTGATAATTGATAACGCGGGCAATAAGGCACTGGCAGATATTGCCGGGAAGGTCTTTTCAGGAGACAGGCTGACAACCGGTGAAGCACTTATCCTGTACACCGAGGCAGATATGCCTTTGCTGTCGGTTCTTGCAGGAACGGTAAGGAGGAGGATAAACGGCGATATGGCATTCTTCAACCGCAACATCCATATTGAACCGACAAACATCT
>CAYRQY010000135.1:387-6959 GCA_964426435.1 uncultured Rikenellaceae bacterium
AACTGCCGTTTCTGCTCCTACAGAAAACCTGCAGGTGATCCTGAGAGCTGGGACTACAGCCATAACGAAATACTTGACAGGGTCAGGTTCCTGAGCGGTGTCAAAATAACCGAGATACATATCACCGGGGGAGTTCACCCCGATCGTGATATCCATTACTACGGAGAGCTTGTAAGGAAAATCAAGGAGATCAGGCCTGATTTGCATTTAAAGGCATTTTCAGCTATTGAACTGGATTATATGATAAGCATAGCCGGACTCAGCATTACCGAAGGATTGAAACTGCTCAGGGATTATGGTGTTGATTCAATACCAGGCGGAGGCGCTGAAATATTTGACGAAAAACTGAGAGAGGAGATCTGCCCGGGGAAGACTTCTTCGCAACTATGGCTCAGCATACACGAAACGGCCCACAATCTCGGTATCAGGTCAAATGCCACAATGCTGTACGGTCACATTGAAGAATACAGTCACAGGGCGGACCATATGGAAAGGCTCAGAGACCTTCAGGACAGGACCGGGGGATTTAATGCCTTCATCCCACTTAAGTTCAGGAAGGCGAATAACAGCATGGAACAATCAGGTGAAGTAAGCTTTATGGAGGATATGCGCAATTACGCTGTGGCCAGGATATTCCTCGATAACATTCCGCATCTTAAAGCCTACTGGCCCATGATAGGAAAAGAGGCCGCACAGATGAGCCTGCTGTTCGGAACAGATGACCTCGACGGAACGATTGAGGATACAACCAGGATCTTTTCGATGGCAGGCGCCGGGGATAAAAACCCTGCCATGACAGCTGAGGAGATTAAAAAGCTGATAACGGAAGCAGGTTATCAGCCGGTTGAAAGAGACTCCCTGTACAACGCCATCTGACCACCCTTTCACTTAATAATTTTATCCTTACATTTGCGTTATATCTATTGTTCAATATAACGGTATGAGCCTTAAAAACTTCCTGCTTAGCAAGCTTTTTCTGAAACAACTGCTGCTTGCCATTATGGTTATAGCATTAATCGTCATTCTCCTGCTGATATGGCTTAACTTCTATACCCGTCACGGACAGGCAAGACCTGTTCCTGATTTTACTGGTCTCAGCATGGAGCAGGCCGCCCAGCTGGCAAGGAAGAACAAGCTGAAATATGCAGTTATCGATTCCGTTTATACAGGCCTGGTACCCCGCGGTGCCATTGCCGAACAAAATCCGAAGCCTGGCTTCAGGGTAAAGAAAGGGAGGAATATCAACCTTACCATCAATGCTTTCAATCCCGAAATGACAGCAATGCCCAACCTTCTTGACCTGCCGAAGAGACAGGCTCTCGCACTTATTGAAAGTGCCGGTCTCGACATCGGGGAGCTCAGGTATATCCCGGATCTCTCAATAGATGTGGTTCTTAAACAGATACATAACGGCAGGGAAATTACCGAGGGCGACTCCCTCCAGAAGGGATCTGTTATAGATCTTGTACTCGGAAAGGGGCTGAGCAACCAGCGCACACCTGTTCCAAACCTCATCGGCATGACTCTCGATCCGGCCAGGAGCAGAATACTTGGTGCATCCCTTAACCTCAGGACGTTTATCTACGACAACAGCATAACCTCTGCCAGCGACTCGATAAATGCATTTGTCTACCGGCAGACACCTGAATTCCGCGACGAGCTGACCTTGCAGCTGGGTTCCGACATATACCTCTGGCTGACAATTGATTCAGCAAAACTACCGGTCGAGATCGATTACTTTTCAACCGACACCATTCCGCAGCCTGAAATGACCGGGTTATAACCCGGATTACACTATGTTAAAAAGAATCGTTCCATACCTGTTAATTCTCACACTCTTCCATGCCGGTTCCCACGCCCAGGAGGTAATTACAGGCCTTCAGACACAGTACCGGATAATAAAAGAGATGCCGGAGCTCCGGCTTACAAAAGGTATGGCGGCAGACACCCTCAGCCTGCCATTCTTTGACGACTTCTCCGGGGGTTCAGTATACCCCGATCCTGCAAAATGGTCAGACAAGGATGTATTTATAAACAATACCTACTCTGATAACCAGCCAACCGTAGGGATTGCCACATTCGATGCCATAGATGACAGAGGCAGGCTGTATGAATCAGCATCACCAAACGTTTTCCGGGCAGATCAGCTGACATCACAGCCCATCGACCTTGCATTGCCGGCATCAGACAATATCTGGCTTAGCTTCTGGTATCAGGCGGGGGGACTCGGGGACATGCCTGAAGCAGCCGATTCCCTCACCCTGGAGTTTTACGCGCCGGAAGAGGAGGCCTGGTATTCAGTCTGGAAGGCGCCCCGCTCCGAAAGGCAGGACTTCAGGCCGGCGATACTGAGGATCGATAATACCCGCTACCTTAAGAAAGGATTCCGGTTCCGCTTTGTCAACTACGCCAGTCTCAGCTCCAACATAAACGATCCTTCAATGATCGGGAACTGCGACCACTGGAACCTCGATTATGTAATGCTAAACAGGAACAGGCACGAAGGTGATACCTCATTTGCCGATGTGGCATTCACGACAAGACTGAGGTCGGTCCTCAAAACACACGAGTCGATGCCATGGAAACACTTCAGAGAGGTCTATCTGCAGGAAATGGGGGCATTTATTCCCGTGATATACAGGAATAACGACGATATTACGAGAAACGTAACCCGCAATTTCCAGGTATGGGACCTCTACAGAAACCAGCAGGTGCATCTCTTCTCGGCAGGCGCAACCAACATAGCTCCACTCACAACAATCAGTTTCAATGCAAACCTTATCTATACCTTTAATACCACCTTCACCGATTCTGCCCTGTTCAGAATAACAGCATGGCTTATCACCGACGAATTTGATCCCAAACAGAACGATACAGTGAGGTATTTTCAGACCTTCAGCAATTACTTTGCCTTTGATGACGGCTCTTCCGAAGGCGGATACGGGATTAACGGGCTCGGTTCGAGAAATGCAATGGTGGCTGTGAGGTTCAAATCATTCATGGAGGATACTCTCAGGGCTGTTAAGATATGCTTCAACGACAGCTATCTTAACGCCAACAGGCGACTGTTTGACCTCATGGTATGGAACGATAATTTTGGCACTCCCGGTGAGGTAATCTATACACGCGAGGATGTAATGGTGGAACAGGGAAGCGATATTAACGGATTCTACACTTATACCCTGCCCGACGGTGTCCCTGTGAATGATGTTTTCTACGTTGGGTGGAGACAGCGCTCAGAGACTTTCCTGAATGCAGGATTTGATATAAACACGCCGCATAACGGCCGGCAATTCTACTGGCTCAACGGATCGTGGAACCAGTCGCAGGTAAGCGGCAGTGTGATGATAAGACCGGTCGTGGGCGATCCGCTGAAGATCACCAGGGTGGACGACATTGTTCCCGATGAAAAACCCGGATTCAGGATTTGGCCGAACCCTGCATCTGCCTACATCAACATCGACCGCGGAGATTTGCCTGCTCACGTTAACGTCACCATCTCAATAACAGACCTGCAGGGCCGCGAACAGATAAACGTGCCCCTTTCGGACAGAATAGACATTTCAAAACTGCCTGCAGGTTTATATATAGTCACTCCCCGTATAAACGGCAGTGCAGCAGGTCATTACAGACTGATCAAATCAAGATGATAAACAGATGGCGGAAGAGGAACTTTCAGAACTCCAGGAACTCTTTGAACATCACCGCTATACGGTTGAACCCGGCCAATCATTGCTGCGGCTCGACAAATATCTCGGATCGCGTCTTGAGAACACATCGAGAACACGTATTCAGGATGCAGCATCTGCAGGAAACATACTTGTAAACAATACACCTGTTAAGCCGAACTACAGGGTTAAACCCGGTGACGTAATACAGGTGGTACTGCCGACACCCCCACGTGAAATTGAGCTTATCCCGGAAAAAATCCCCATCGACATAATCTATGAGGATGACGATGTTATTGTTGTCAACAAGAGGGCCGGAATGGTTGTACATCCGGCATACGGCAACTATACTGGCACGCTGGTTAACGCCCTTATGTGGCATTTCAGGGATCTGCCACTCTTCCGGAGCGGTGAACTTCGGCCCGGACTGGTTCACAGGATAGACAAGAACACTTCAGGCATTCTGGTTGTGGCCAAGCACGAGCTGGCCCTCAACCGGCTGTCGAGACAGTTTTACGAAAGGACCACCGGACGGCTTTATATTGCAATCGTCTGGGGCAGGCCCGACCCTCGCGAGGGTACAATTACGGGAAATGTTGGCAGAAACATCAGGGACAGGAAAATAATGCAGGTATTTCCTGACGGCAGCCAGGGCAAACCTGCAATAACACACTACAGGATAATTGAGGATCTGGGTTATATATCCGTTCTGGAATGCAGGCTCGAGACCGGGCGCACCCATCAGATAAGGGTACATCTCAGCTATATGAAGCATCCGCTTTTTAACGATGATGAATATGGCGGCGACAGGATCCTCAAGGGGACGACATTCTCAAAATACCAGCAGTTTGTCAGAAACTGCTTTACTATTCTTCCCCGCCAGGCTCTTCATGCGAAGAGTCTTGTATTTGATCATCCCGTTACAGGGGAAAGGCTCTCCTTTGATTCCCCGCTCCCCGACGATATGCAGGAACTGATTGACAACTGGAGACATTATCTCTCCTTCAGAGACAGTTAGACATTTCTTGCCCTGAGCCCAGCCGTCGCTGTCCTTCGTCCAGCTATGGCTGGCAAAGCCTGAGCTCTGAGCTCTGAGCCATTTACCAGCTCCCCCCGGCTCCTCCGCCACCGAAACTGCCTCCGCCGAAGCCTCCGAAACCGCCTCTTTCCACAGAGCGGCCTCCGCCTGAAAAGCCTCCCCAGCTGCCGCTGTGCCTGCTGCCTCCCTGGTTCATCATTGATAGAAGTACCCATAACGGTAACCCCTCCTTGCTTATATGTCGTTGGTTTGACCCCCCCCTGGTGCGGGTAAACAGTACTATAAGAATGACTATCAGTATAACTGCGAATGGCACAATTGCCCCTGCGGCGTCCTTGCGGTTGTCTGAATACTCGCCGGCAGTGAATTCTCCGGCAGCCAGCGACATAAGCACATCTGTTCCTTTATCGAGTCCCTTAAAGTAATTCCCCTCCCTGAATGCCGGCAATATTTCATAATCAATAATTTCACCGCACACAATATCGGGTATCACCCCCTCCAGACCGTAACCTGTTGCAATGAACACTTCACCTCTGGATGAAGGATTCTCCTTGGGCTTCACAAGGATAAGTATTCCGTTATCCGAACCCTTCTGGCCTATACCCCATCTTTCTGCAAGCCGGTGGGCATAATCTGCCCTGTCGTATCCGTGAAGAGTGGTAACTGTTACAATTGCAATCTGTGTCGATGTTGAATCATTAAAGGCAACCAGTTTCCGTTCAAGAGATTCAGCTTCACGTGAGTTCAGCATTCTGGCAAAATCATTTACAAGTCTTGGAGGGACCGGCCTTTCGGGAAACTCCTGTGCTGCGGCTCCATGCTGTATAATGATTACAGCCAGCAGCAGGATAATTATCCGCAAACCCGTGATCTTCTTCATTTTTCAGAGAACTTAAACGGATCGTCAAATGAGATATCGTCAGGCAATTCATTAATATCACCAACGGCGCGGGGAAAGTGTGCACCCAGTTGTTCGCCTGCAAGCATTATGGCTTCTGTAAGTCCCTCTGCGAATTGCTCCTTGCTGAACCGTTCCGCAAGGTGATCCCGTATATTGTCCCAGAAATCATCGGGAACAACTGCATTTATCCCGGAATCCCCAATAATTGCAAATTTCCTGTCCCTTACCGCAAGATAGAACAGGACCCCGTTGTGCAGCTCCGTCCTTTGCATGCCGATCACCCTGAAAACCCAAGCCGCCCTGTCGAGTACCTCCCCCTCAAGTGATGTCTCAATATGAACTCTTATCTCCCCCGAGGTCTTCTTTTCAGCTTTTCTGATTGCTGACAGGATTTCACTTTGCTCTTCAGGAGAAAAGAAAGTTGAGGCTTTAGTTTCCATCGTTGTTCACCTGTTAAACCTTACCTCCGGGGCTTTCGCTGATCCCTCGGCAGATTCAAAATATGGCCTTGGTGTAAATCCGAACATTCCTGCAAGGAAGTTCTGGGGAAACTGCTTAATAAAGGAATTGAATTCCATTGTCACCTCGTTGAACTTCCGCCTTTCCACTGCGATCCTGTTCTCGGTGCCTTCAAGTTCAACCTGCAGGTCCCTGAAGTTCTGCGTTGCCCTCAGTTCGGGATATCTCTCCAACACCACCATAAGTCTCGACAATGCTGAGCTCAGTCCCTCCTGCGCCTGCTGAAACTGCTGAAGGTTCTCCTGTGTCATGTTCGCCGGATCGACGTTAACCGATGTGGCTCTCGATCTTGCTTCAATAACCTGCGTTAATGTTGACTGTTCAAAATCCGCTGCACCTTTCACCGTTTCGACAAAGTTGGGTATAAGGTCAGCCCTCCTCTGGTATTGCGTCTCAACATTGCCCCACTGGCTGGTAACACTCTCACCCGCTGTTACCATTTTGT
>CAYRQY010000136.1:0-6949 GCA_964426435.1 uncultured Rikenellaceae bacterium
TGGCACCGGTCTCCTCCAGCGCTTCCAGAGTGATTAGTATGTCAGTATCGCCCTTGGTCCATGCTTCCACAACCTTATGAATGTTCCTGCAGGGCTTTACGAACGGATATCTTCTCCAGAAACTGCCCGTTGCATTGTTCCTCCAGGTAAACTCAAGATTAAGCAGGGGAGTCGCCCCGGGGAATTCCGGAGACTCCGCCTTCATGCCGAGAGGTATGGCAGGCTCAACAATCATCTCGTTATCCTTTACTGTTCCGATGTAGTGTGAAGGAATCCCCTTCTCCTTCAACAGTCTGAAGAAATGGGTTGCAAACCGGCAGGCTATGGCTCCCTTACCGGGTATCTCCCCGACTACATTATCATATCCCGGATCAAATACAGGTTTTCCGTTCTCAATATAGCCGGTGGCTTTATCGGTGAAAACAAAACGGTATTTGCCGGCGTGCGGACCCTCGGTGATATTGAAAACATCCTTTGATTTTCCACGGTATACAAGATTTTTCTCTTCCATTTGCGTTTACTTATTTTAGAATTGGGACAATAAATATTGAACTGACAAATTAAATTTTATGTATGTGGTAAAAATAATCTTTCAGACAGACTCTGCAAATCAAAAATCAAAATTAACCGGTCACCCGCCTTCGCCACGGCTACGGCGGGCAAAGCAAGTCACCCACCTTCGCTACCGACTCCGCTAAAGCTTCGTCGGTCAAAGAAAGCTTCAGTGGGCAAAGCCAGTCACCACTCCTTGTTATTTTCAGTTTTCCCGAACATTATGCTATTCAGTTTTGTTTTATAGTGTAATTTCGGGAAATTTTAAAATCAATTCAAATGAGAAGAACATTAGCTCCGGTACTTACAGTTCTTGTTATCGTTTTATTCTCCTGCGGCAGGTCAGGGAAGGGAGACGTTGAGAAAACAGTTGCTAATGACGACAGGGGATATATTGTTAAGGTTGGTGATATGGCACCTGATTTTATCATAAATGAAGCAGGAGGTGAAAGTTATCGCTTGTCAGACCTGCGGGGCAGGGTGGTGATGCTGCAGTTTACCGCAAGCTGGTGCAGTGTTTGCCGTACAGAGATGCCCTATATTGAGAATGAGATCTGGCTGCCGGGTAAGAACGAAGGGCTCGTTGTGATTGGTATTGACCGTGATGAACCCCTTGAAAAGGTTATCCAGTTTAAAAAGGATATTGCCGTAACCTATCCTCTCGCCCTCGACCCGGGTGCTGAAATATTCGGACTATTTGCCCTTAAGGAAGCCGGTGTGACACGTAATGTAATAATAGACAGAAACGGGAAAATCATATTCCTTACACGCCTGTTTGAACATGAGGAATTTAACGGGATGAAAAAAATAATCTTTGCAGAATTGTCTGCCCGATAGATTTTTAAGCCCATTCTGCCTTATCTTCTGGTAAAAATTAATTGACTGGCCGTGTAACTTTTGGCACCGGTCATCGTTATATATCTGTTCTAGTTGATAAGAACCAGTCAGTGAGTTTGCATAACTTAAAACCAGAAAAAATGAAAAAAATAACAATTATCGTACTTGCTTCTTTATTGGCCATACCTGCTTTTTCGCAGATAAAATTCGGAATAAAGGCCGGAGCAGCCACAACTACGGTCCCGACTTACGACTTCAACACCGGAGAGAATAATATTGAAGCATTGAAAAATGCCCAGTTTGGTTTTCACGCCGGGGCTTTCCTGAGAATAAGCCTTCTGGGATTTTATGTGATGCCGGAGGTGGTTTTTGCATCAACCACCTACGATTATGACGTTACAATCGGTTCAAATCCTGCACAGGCACTTAAGCAGCAGTTTAACAAAATCAATATACCTCTTCTTCTCGGATTCCATCTTGGCCCTGTAAGGATTAATGCAGGACCTGCTGCATCTATTCTGATAAATACACCCAGGTCGCTTATTGATGACCCGGATTTTCCGGAATTGTACCGCAGTGCGACATTCGGGTATGAAGCAGGTCTTGGTGTTGATATTCTCAAAAAGCTTACCCTGGACCTGAGATATAACGGAAGCCTCAGCAAACGGTTCGGGGAGTCGGTTTCTATCGGCTCGCAGACTTTTAATCTCGACGACAGGGAACCGTCAATCCTGCTAAGCCTTGGATTAATGTTCTAGAATAATCCTTAAACTATTTGAAGAGCAGCATCCTTAAGGCGGTCAGAAGAAGAAAAACAGCAAAGATCTTTTTCAGAAGCTGCTGAGGTATATTCAGGGCAAGCTTCGAGCCAAGCCAGGCCCCAAGCATAAAAGCAACTGCCAGAATAAGCGCAAAGACAAGGTTAACATGCCCCGCCTTATAGTAATTATAGGCAGCCAGGATTCCGATCGGAGGAAGCATCATGGCCAGACTGGTCCCCTGGGCATCATGCTGACTGAATCCCAGAAAGAAAACGAGGGCAGGGATAAGTACTATTGCTCCGCCAACGCCAAGCAATCCGGCAACAGCCCCTGTAAAAATGCCGATTACGATCAGGATCAGGATCATCGAGACTGACATATTCATAAGTTGTTTTTTGTTTTAAGATGATGTAAAATTAGGAATAATATGAGAACTTTAAGTACTGAAACGGAATAGCCCTGATAGGTGTATGGTGGTAAAAATTGTATGACATCAATATTATCCATAATTTTGCGGATCAGAAATAAGTCAATGACACGGAAAGGAATAAGATCGATACTGATAATAGTCTCATCAGCAGGCATTCTGGCGATATTTCTGTTATACAGGATCTTTTTCGGAACCAGCGTTTTAATCGGTGAGGAACCGGCAGTAATTTTCATACCTGCCGGTTCATCATATGACCAGGCCCTCGATTCCATTGAGGCTAATGTGGAAATCAGAAGCCCCCGGCTGTTTCGGTGGATTGCTGAAAAAAAGAATTACGACTCCCATGTTATTGCCGGCAGGTACCTTCTGGACAAAGACCTCTCCTACAATGCCCTTGTTAATATCCTTCGCTCCGGGAGGCAGACCTCGGTAAGGGTTACATTTAACAACATCAGAACTCTCGAGGAGCTTGCCGGCAGGGTGGGGGGTCGGATAGAGGCTGATTCCCTCCAGATTATAACCTTCCTGTCGGACCAGGGAAACTATTTTGATGACGGATTCACAAGGGAAACGGTAATTTCCGTATTCCTTCCCAACACCTATGAGTTCTTCTGGAGCACATCCGCTGCCGGATTCTACGAAAGGATGCTCAGGGAGTACAGGAAGTTCTGGAATGCCGACAGACTTAAAAAGGCACATGATAAAGGACTTGCACCTGTTGAAGTCTCAATCCTGGCATCAATAATCGACGACGAGGTAGCAAAGGCAGACGAGAAGCCAAGGATAGCCGGAGTCTATCTTAACAGACTGACAAGAGGCATTCCCCTCCAGGCATGCCCGACAATTAAATTTGCTCTCAACGACTTTACGATCACAAGGGTTCTTACCAAACACCTTCAGGTTGAATCACCCTATAACACGTATAAACACAGGGGATTTCCTCCCGGACCGATAGGGTGTCCTTCGGTAGAAGGTCTGGAGGCTGTACTGAACGCCGAAAAGCACGATTATATATATTTTGCAGCCAGGGCCGACTTTTCAGGATATCATCACTTCTCACGGACTCTCACGGAACATAACAGGTACGCGGCTATATACCAGCAGGAACTCAACAGGAGGAAGATATTCAGGTGAGGCCAATCAACTCCACTTCCCTCTCGAGCCAGATCCCAAACTCTTCAAATACTGACTTCCTGATTATTTCCGAAAGTTCGTAAATCTCTCTTCCGGTTGCCTTCCCGTAATTAATAAGAACAAGCGACTGCCTGTCGTGAACGCCGGCATCACCGATCCTCCTCCCTTTCCAGCCGCATTTCTCTATCAGCCAGGCAGCTGCAAGCTTCACACCGCCTGATTTATCGGGATATGCTGTCATAAAGGGATATCTGAGCCTCAGATTATCTGCGACCTTGTTGCTTACAACGGGATTCTTGAAAAAGCTGCCGGCATTTCCGGTTATTTCAGGATCGGGCAGTTTCCTGCGGCGAATATCTATAACCGCCTGCCTTATGTTCCTGAGACTCTCCCCTCCAAGCCTGCTTACCTCTTCCTTCAGAAGATCGTAGCTTGTATTGAAAACCATATCGGTGGTAAGATTGAAGTAAACCTTTACAATGAGATACTTTCCCTTCAGCTCTTCCTTGAAGATACTGTTCCTGTATCCGAACCTGCACTCCTCATTCGAAAATTCTCTCCTGGTCCCGTCTTCAATCCTTAAGGCGGTAACTTTGAGCAGGGTATCCTTAACTTCCACACCATATGCCCCAATATTCTGGATCGGGCAAGCCCCCACCTTGCCCGGGATAAGGGAAAGGTTTTCTACGCCTCCGTAACCGTTCCCGACACACCACTCAACGAACAGGTCCCATTCAACACCGGCTTCGGCTGAAACAATCACTTTATCCCCGTAATGTTCTTCAACGCTAATTCCTTCCATCGCCGGCGATAATATTGTCCCTGTGAAATCTGAGGTAAAAAGTATATTGCTTCCCTTGCCGATAATCAGCAGGGGATCAATGTATTGGTCCCGGTTTCTGAGGAAACTCATTACTTCCTGCTCACTTTTGAGTATCAGCAGGCAATCGGCCTTGTAATCAAGTCCGAAAGTATTCCAGGGCTTGAGTGAAATGTGTCTGAGTATCATTTTGCATTCAGTCGCAGCAAAAATACATATCCGAAGGTTAAAAACATAAAATGCATATAAGGAACTCTAAGGATTACACAAAGGATTTTTAATTTCGTGAATTAATCGGTTAAGATGATTTATTTAGGTATTATTGCTGATGTCGTTCTTCGTTAAAAATAGAATAATTTGGACAGAACCCAAACCATAAAGAGTCTGTTTCCTTTCCTTGAAAAGGATCTTGTTCTTGAATTGTCGGAAGTTTCTGTTATGCAGGATCTGAAGGCGGATGAGAATATAGTCGGTGAGGGTGATTATATAAAATCATTCCCGATGGTGATCAGGGGCTGCCTGCGTGTCTCGAGACTCTCCGAAGACGGTAATGAGCTGCTGCTGTACTTTCTGAACCAGGGCGAGATTTGTGCCATGGCACTTACCTGCTGTATGGGACTCCGGAAAAGCAATATCAGGATTACGGCGGAGGAAGATTCTGTTATTCTCTCAGTACCTGTCGAGAAACCTGAGAAATGGATGTCGGAGTACCGTACATGGAAGGAATTCATGATGTATATGATAAGGAAAAGGTTCGATGAGTTGCTGGATACTATCGATTCCATTGCATTCTCGAGGCTCGACGAAAGACTTGTCCGTTTTTTTGAAGAAAGGTACAGATCTACCGGTAAAACGGTCTTTACCGGTACACATCAGGATTTAGCGCTTCACCTTAACAGCTCGCGGGAGGTCATATCAAGACTGCTAAAGAATCTTGAGCAAAAGAAACTTGTTATAACAGAAAGAAATTCAGTTGATTATTCTGCGCTAATCAAAAAATAACCTGTTTTGTGACTTAGGTCACTGACCATGTTTTATGATGTGATGAAATTTGCATCAAAAATATGGATATGAAAGAATTCCTTAAAAAACATCTTGTGACGTTGTTACTGGGAGCCGTTGGAGCCGCAGGAGGATTCATTTACTGGAAGTATGTCGGATGTTTGTCAGGAACATGCCCGATAAAATCAGTATGGTACCTGAGTACAATATATGGTGCATTGCTCGGGGTGCTGGCCGGAGGATTGCTAATTGAATTGATAAACAAAAATAAAAAACAGAAAAATTATGAGTAATACATTTAATGAACTGATCACCGGAGATGTCCCCGTTCTTGTCGACTTCTCGGCTGAATGGTGCGGACCCTGCAAAATGATGAAACCGGTGCTTGAGCAGCTTAAGAACAGAGTGGGAGAGAGGGTGAAAATCTTGAAAATTGATGTGGACAGGAACATGGAACTCGCACAGAAATATAATATCAGAAGTGTCCCCACGCTTATGCTTTTCCATGAAGGCAATGCAAAATGGTCGGGAGTTGGAGTAATGACCTCAGAGTATCTTGAAAATGTTATTAACAGCAATATTACTGTCGTTTCTAATTAGGAATCTGTATGAAATCAATAAAAATAGAGGAGTCAAGATGCCCTCAAAATCATCATTGCCCGGTAATAAGAGTCTGCCCTTCCGGGGCCATTTCACAAAAAAACCCCTTCAGTGCACCTGAGATAGACTACTCGAAGTGCACATCCTGCGGCCTTTGTACAAAGTATTGCGGTCCGGGAGCATTCAGGAACACATAAACTCCTTCTCCTGTCCCACTGTCCATTGCATTTGTTTTCTTCAATAAAATTGTATCTTCGGGAAAACTGAATTTTTTAACCTGATTGATACAATTTGTTTATGAAAAGCAATCGCCGTAATTTCTTAAAAACAGCCACAGCTGCAGGAGCAGGTGCTTTTGCAGGCGGATTCATAACCGGATGCACCACTCAAACGGAGCCTGTATCTAACCTAGAACATATTATTGAATCGGTGCGGAAAACCCATACCCAGTCTTTCAATATGTCCGGTTATGCAGCACCTCCGCTTCCTCTGGTACGGGTAGGGTTTGTTGGTCTGGGCGACCGAGGCAGCGGCGCTGTTCAGCGGCTCTCCTATATTGAAGGAGTTGACATCAGGGCTCTCGGCGACCTGCGGCAGGCTGCCGTCGACGGTTCGCAGAGATATCTTGCAAGGATCGGAAGACCGGCCGCACAGGAATTTGCAGGTGATGAGGAGATCTGGAAGAAACTTGTCGCATCACCTGATCTTGACCTGATTTATATATGTACACCGTGGGTTCTTCACACTCCAATGGCATTATATGCTATGGAACAGGGAAAACATGCAGCTGTGGAAGTCCCTGCAGCAAGGACA
>CAYRQY010000137.1:0-6942 GCA_964426435.1 uncultured Rikenellaceae bacterium
CGATGTTTGCCCTGATACCTAAAAAATTCCGCAGGTTGGAAAGGTTATAGAAGAAACCGGAGTTCCTGCCTGAGAAAAAAGCCGGAACCACATCGCGTTTGTGTTCAATAGCTTTGGAAATGAAGCTCTTATGCCATGTCAGGTCTCTGATCATGCCTTTCTTCTTCCGTGAGCATAGCCCCGCCGGGAAATAGAGTATCTGCGACCGGGAGGCATAGGCATCCTCGATCTGCCTGGCGGAATCCCTTGCCTGGGCCCCGTGTTTGTTGACAGGCAGAAATACTCCCGACAGATTGGTGATGTTCATAAGAATGTCGTTGACAGGAAACTTTATATCTTCAAAGTACTTTGAAAGCTCATAAATGAACACAAGCCCGTCGAGCCCTCCGAGAGGATGATTCGAAACAAAAATATGCCTTCCTTCCGGGGGTATGTTCTCAGAACCATAAACCCTGTAGGTGATCCTGAAATAATTCAAACCGGCTTCGATAAACTCCGGGCCGTAAAGATGCCCGTATCTCCTGAGAAAATCGTTGAGATCATCCTGGTGAACAATCTTCTTGAGATAGTTAATCAGAAAGCCCGGAATTTTTTTCTTAAGTGAAGGATTTTTTGAGAAAAGCACTTTCTCAACATCCAGCTGAAGCACATCTTTATCACCTGCAGATTCGTTCATGAGAAGCCATTGTTAATCATCCCCTGTAAACAAATTTATTAAAAATCCAACCAACCACCCGGGGTTTTTCAACAAATAATTTATTCAGATGAGTTTTGAAAGCAATTAAAATCCTGTAAAAATCCCTTAAGAGTTTGGCTGATAGAAGAAAAGTTATCAACAAAAAAATAAAAAAGTGGAGTAAAGTGGGGCAAAGTGGATATTTTTTATATACTTTTAGCGTTTTTACATGTAAAAGGGAGTATGGCCACATTCATAGGCGATTATACCTGCAAGGTTGATATCAAGGGAAGGATTATCCTGCCCATGGCATTCAAGAAGCAGATGCCTGCCTCGGCACAGGACCATTTCGTTGTAAGGAAGGACATTTTTGAGAACTGCCTGGTGCTTTATTCGATTGAGGACTGGAACCGTCAGCTTGAGAAGATCAGGAAGAGGATCAATCCCTATAACCGCGAGCACAACATGTTTCTGAGGAACTTTTTCAAGGGGACAGCCGAGATAATGCTCGACAACAGCAACAGAATGCTGATCCCCAGGAAACTGCTTGATGCGATTGAAGCCGCGAGGGATGTGGTTCTTGCAGGGCAGGACGGAAGGATTGAAATATGGGCGGCCCAGGTGTATGACAGAATTGACATGCTTCCCGGCGATTTTGCCAATCTGGCAGAAAAACTCATGGGGAGGGACATTAACGAGCCTGAAGGATAAATGGTATACCACATATCTGCATTACTGAACGAAAGCATTGATGGACTTAATATAAGGCCCGATGGTGTTTATGTTGATGTTACGTTCGGAGGGGGAGGGCACTCGATGGAGATACTGAAAAGACTCACAACCGGCAGACTGATTGCCTTTGACCAGGATGAGGAAGCAGGCGGGAATGTTCCTGATGATCACCGGATATTATTTCTCAACCAGAACTTTCGCTTTCTTTCTAATAACCTGCGCTATAATGGAATAGAATCCATTGACGGTCTTATAGCTGATCTGGGGGTCTCCTTTCACCAGTTTGATGAGCCATCCCGTGGTTTTACCTTCCGCCAGAACGCACCTCTTGATATGAGGATGAATACCGGCAACAAGGTTACTGCTTCTCATCTTCTGAACACTCTCGGTGAGGAGGAGCTTGCTGCTCTCCTGTCTGAATACGGTGAACTGACGGGTGCCAGGAAGATAGCAGGCAGAATTGCCGCAATCAGGAAAGAGAAGCCCCTGGAAAGCTCAGATGACCTGATGGCTGCAGTCGGCAGCCTGGCGCCCCCGAGAAACACTCATAAATTCTATGCAAGGCTTTTTCAGGCATTGCGGATAGCGGTCAATCAGGAGATCACTGCCCTGAAGGATATGCTGGTCCAGGCTCTCACCATGCTAACCAGCGGGGGAAGGCTCGTGGTCATAACCTATCACTCGCTTGAGGACAGGCTGGTAAAGAACTTTATGAGAACGGGCTCTTTCGAAGCGACAATTGAGAAGGATTTCTTCGGAAACACCGTAACACCATTCAGGCTGATTACAAGGAAGGGTATTACACCGGATGAAAACGAAGTTGCGATAAACAACAGGGCAAGGAGCGCCAGACTTAGAATAGCTGAAAAAATCTGATCATGGCAGGCGTTAACGGCGATAACAGAAAAAAGATCACAACGGGGAGGTTTATTAAGGATCTCATGAGCGGAAGTTTTGTTTCCGAAAAGATCGTTCTGCGTAATCTCGGTTTTTTCCTCTTTCTGACCCTCCTGGGGGCCCTTTACATCGGGAACCGCTTTCATGCAGAGAAAATAACACGGGAGACTGCCAGGCTGACTATTGAGGTTTCCGACCTCAGGGCGGAATCTCTCTCAACCTCGTCAAAGCTGATGTCTGTAAGCAGGCAGTCGGAGGTGTTAAGGATGGTTAAGGAGAAGGAGCTCGGGCTTGAGGAGCTCAAGGTGCCTCCATTCAAGCTTGTGGTTGACAAATAATGTTGTGGTATGACTATAAGGGATGAAATAGTCTGGAGAAGCGGGGTGGTATACTTTGTTATTGTACTGCTGGCCATCGCCCTGCTTGCCCGCATAGTTGTGCTTCAGTATGTTCAGAAGCAGAAATGGGCCGCCCTGGGAGAGAAGTATATCTACAAGGGAGCCGAGGTCCCGGCAAACCGCGGAGACATACTCACCTGGGACGGAAGGATACTGGCAAGCTCTGTTCCCTATTACAATATATACATGGATACCCGCAGTTCAGGCATGTCGCAGGAGACCTGGGCAAATGGGATCAGCGGCCTGGCGGAAGGCCTGGCATCAATACTTGGTGATAAATCAGCAGAGGCCTGGAAATCTTCGCTTACTGAAGCAAGAAAAAGAGGAGACCGATATTTCCTGATCCGGCGGAGGGTTGATTATGAAAAACTTAAGCGGCTGAGGGAACTGCCTGTTTTCAGGGAGGGGCAATACAAGGGAGGTCTGATAGCGCAGCTTGACAACTGGAGGATTCGTCCTCACAACGACCTGGCCGCACGCACTGTTGGTTATCTGAGTCTGAGCATTGAAGGCACAACTGTAGGCATTGAAGGTGCATTCAACAAGGAGCTCTCAGGAAGACAGGGTTATGTGATAAAGCAAAGACTGACCGGCGGCGACTGGATCCCGGTCGGGGACCCCGGATCGACGGGTTCTGTTGACGGGTATGATATAGTTACAACCATTGATGTTGATCTGCAGGACGTTGCATCGAGCGCACTTGAGCAGCAGCTCAGGAAGCACAACGCACATCACGGTTGCGCCATCCTTATGGAGGTGGCTACCGGCGATATAAGAGCCATTGCCAACCTGGAGATAGGCAGGGACGGACGCTACCACGAGACATACAACTATGCAATAGGCGAGAGTACGGAGCCGGGTTCAACATTCAAGCTGCCCGTTCTGATGGCAGCCCTTGAGGCGGGTGTGATTGACACCGGGGATGTTGTTGATACAGGCAGCGGCAGCGTCAGGTTCTATAACAAGGTGATAAGGGATACAAGGGAGGGAGGTCATGGTAAGCTCACAGTAAAAGAGGTTTTCGAGAAATCATCCAATGTCGGGACAGCCATTCTTGTAACCGAACACTTCAGCAAGAATCCGAAGGAGTTTGTAAGCAGGCTGCAGGCAATGAAGCTGAACGAGAAACTTGGCATACAGATCAAGGGCGAAGGAGCGCCGCTGATCAGAAATCCCGGGGATAAATTCTGGTCGGGCCTGTCACTTCCAATGATGTCGCACGGATACGAGGTCCAGATGACTCCGCTGCAGATCCTGACTTTTTACAATGCCGTGGCCAATGACGGGAAAATGGTGAAACCCCGGTTCGTGACCAGAATCAATCACAACGGGAATGCAATCAGGACCTTCCCTGCTGAAGTAATAACTGGTTCGGTTGCTTCCCGTCAGACCATAAGGAAAGCAAGAGCCATGATGGAAGGGGTGGTTGAACGGGGTACGGCAACAAACCTGAAGGCTGCAGACTACAGGATAGCGGGAAAAACCGGAACAGCCCAGATTGCAAAAGATAACCAGGGATACCGGCAGGGATCGGCGGTCTCCTACCAGGCGTCGTTCGTGGGCTATTTTCCTGCTGATAATCCTCAATACTCCTGTATTGTTGTGGTTAACGCCCCGTCAAACGGCGTCTATTACGGAAACCTCGTTGCCGGTTCGGTCTTCAAGGAGATATCTGATAAAGTATATGCCACCAATTCCTTCAGGGATTACCGGACTGAAGGCATTTCATCCCATCCTGCCAGGATCCCTGAGGCAGGCAACGGTTACGGTGCAGATATAAACAAAGTGCTGGGCGGTCTTAAGATACGCCCTGAGAGGACCTCGGATGCGGAATGGGTTGCCACCCGTGAATCGGGAGACACAATAAGGCTGGTCGGGGTTGACCTGAAGGATGATCTTGTTCCTGACGTTCGCGGCATGAGCCTGAGGGACGCAATATACCTGCTTGAGAATTCGGGCTTCAGGGTAAAGTACAGCGGCAGGGGAAGAGTTCTACGGCAATCACCGGAGCATGGCGCCAGGAGATCTGAGGGATCAATCGTAACCCTCGATTTGAATATGTGATATGATTGAGCTGAAAGAAATATTAAAGGATCTGGATGTTATTTCTTTAAGGGGAGATGAAAACAGGCTTCTTGAAGCCATCGAATTTGATTCCCGCAAAGTCAGGCCAGGGACACTCTTTGTCGCTGTAAAGGGTACCAGAACCGACGGCCACAACTTTCTTGAAGATGCAGCAAGGGCCGGAGCAGCAGCGGTCATTTGTGAAACTCTGCCACAAAACCCCGGTAAGGATATTACCTGGATCGAATGCGCGGATTCTGCAAGAGCACTTGGAATTGCCTCCTCCAATTTTTACGGAAAGCCCTCCTCCCTTTTAAAACTGGTTGGTGTTACCGGGACCAACGGCAAAACCACCATTGCAACTCTTCTCTACAGGCTCTTTTCACGTCTTGGTTACAGGTGCGGCCTCTTCTCAACAGTCTCCAATTATATTGAGGCGAGGGAATTGCCGGCTGCTCATACCACTCCGGATCCGGTGGAGGTTAACAGGCTGCTGAGGGATATGGCAGAGGCGGGATGCGATTATGCCTTTATGGAGGTAAGCTCACATTCAGTTGTACAACAGCGCATTGCAGGGCTCCGGTTCGAAGGGGGGATATTCACAAACCTGACTCACGACCACCTCGACTATCATAAGACATTCGATAATTACCTTCAGGCAAAGAAGAGATTCTTTGATTCGCTTGAGGCTGGCTCTTTCGCACTTACAAACCTGGATGACAGGAACGGAAGGATTATGCTTCAGAATTGCAGGAGTCGCCAATATACCTATTCAACCCGTGGACTGGCCGATTACAGCTGCAGGATAATAGAGCAGGGAATCGACGGGATGAGCCTTAGAATAGACGGAGAAGAGGTATGGACAAGATTTATGGGAGAGTTCAATGCTTCCAATCTGCTTGCAGTATTTGCTGCCGCTGATATAATGGGAGCCGGCAGGGATGAGGTTCTTACTATTCTCAGCGACCTGAGTCCTGTGGAGGGGAGAATGGAACCCGTCAGATCAGATTCCGGCATTACAGGACTTGTGGATTATGCCCACACTCCGGATGCTCTCTTCAATGTGATAGAAACCATCAACAAGATCCGGGAGGGCAAACAGAAGCTGATAACGGTGGTGGGTGCCGGTGGCGACAGGGACAGGGCCAAGCGTCCTCTGATGGCAGCCATCGCCGCTGAAGGAAGCACAAAAGTCATTCTTACTTCTGATAACCCCAGGAGCGAGGATCCTGAAAAGATCCTCGACGATATGGAAGCAGGTCTTACACCCGGGCTTAAGAAAAAGAGCCTGAGGATAGCCGACAGACGGACAGCCATAAGAACAGCCGTCATGCTGGCAGATGGGAATGATGTGGTTCTCGTTGCCGGTAAAGGTCATGAGACCTACCAGGAGATCGCAGGAGTAAGACATCACTTCGACGACAGGACTGAACTAAGACAAGCATTATCAATGAAATAAATAAGAATTAACATGCTGTTCCCTCTGTTTGAGTATTTTGAAAAGATTAATTTGCCCGGAGCAGGAGTGTTCGGATATATCTCCTTCAGATCGGCAGCAGCTGTCATAACATCCCTGATAATCTCGCTGCTGATCGGAAAGAGAATAATAATGTTCCTTCAGAGAAAACAGGCGGGAGAGGTGATAAGAGAGCTTGACCTGGAAGGCCAGTACCAGAAAAAGGGAACGCCCTCAATGGGAGGCATAATCATCCTTACTTCAATAATTGTTCCCACCCTGCTGTTCGCCAGGCTCAACAATGTTTATGTGATACTAATGCTTATTGCCACTGTATGGCTTGGACTGATAGGTTTCGCTGATGATTACATCAAGATATACAAAAAGAATAAGGAGGGACTTGCAGGCAGGTTCAAGATCATCGGACAGATCATACTGGGACTGATAATAGGTCTCACGCTCTTCCTGAACGATGACGCCACCATCATAGAAAAAGTTAATGTAAACGATCTTACCACCCGTGAAAAGATTGAACTGTTCGATCCTTTAAGGCCTTACAACAATACAGGGGAGGTCACCATGGAGAGAAAATCGACAAAAACCACGATTCCCTTTGTCAAAAACAACGAATTCAACTATTCATGGCTTGTTGCATTTATGCCTGAGAACCAGAAACATATCTGGACACTGGTGGTCTTTGTGGCTGTGGTGATTTTTAT
>CAYRQY010000138.1:0-6900 GCA_964426435.1 uncultured Rikenellaceae bacterium
TTCCATGGCATAAAGTGGAAGTGTTCCATCTCGATGAGTATATCGGACTTTCACTGACTCATCCTGCAAGCTTCAGAAAGTATCTTTATGAAAGATTTATAAATAAGGTACCCGTAAAAAGATTTCACAGCATTGATGTTGAACATGATATTGAACACAAGATTGCCGCACTGACCCATGAGATCAGGAAACGGCCGGTCGATCTGGGTATGATAGGTATCGGGGTGAACGGACATATTGCTTTCAATGATCCCCCGGCCGATTTTGATACCCGCGAAGCGTATATCGTAGTGAGACTCGACACGGAGTGCAGGATGCAGCAGGTAAATGAAGGATGGTTTCCGTCAGTCGATGATGTGCCTGAAGAGGCTGTTTCGATGACCGTCTGGCAGATAATGCAGTGCAGAACGATCATTTCCTGCGTCCCGCATCTCGTGAAAGCCGTGGCTGTCTATAACACACTCACGCGCAGCCTGACAAATGAGGTTCCTGCAACAATGCTTAAACAACATAAGGACATTCATATGTTCTTCGATCGCGATTCCGTTTCAAAACTTATAAGATTCTGACTAATGACCTGTCATTCTGAGCGTAGCGAAGAATCTCCTAACTTAATCAGGACGCGAAATATAATATAGTCATCAAAAGTCGAAGGCAAAATAAAAATGGTAATAGAAGCAATCCATTTCGAAACAAACACTCCGGTGACAATCGGTATTACCGATGAGCTGATAACCGATATCAGGGAAAACCCGGGTAGTGCAAAGAGAGAGAATTTACTGTATGCTGCTCCGGGACTGATTGATAATCAGATTAATGGTTACCATGGGGTAGACTTCTCAGGTGATAACCTTTCAGCAGACATGGTCAGACAAGCAGCCGAAGCAATTGTCCGCGACGGTGTTACAACATTTATGCCCACGCTCATCACCAACAGTCATGAAAACCTGGTCAGGAACTTCCGGATACTTGCCGGGTCGCTGAAAGATCCATGGCTCAGGGAGACCATACCGGGCTTTCATCTTGAAGGTCCTTATATATCACCGGAAGAGGGATTCTACGGTTGCCATCCGGCAAAATACATCAGGAAGCCCGACTGGGATGAGTTTGTTCAGTATCAGGAAGCTGCTGATGGCAATATTATCCAGGTAACCCTGAGCCCGGAGAGCGAGGGCGCCATCGGGTTTATAAAAAAATGCACGGAAAACGGAATAATCACTGCCCTGGGCCATACGAATGCACCGGCAGGAGTTATTGAGCTTGCAGTAAGGAACGGGGCAAGAATCTCGACGCATCTGGGCAACGGATGCGCCAATATGATACACCGTCATAACAATCCCCTATGGGCCCAGCTCGACAACGATCTGCTTACGCCCTCGCTGATAGCCGACGGGCATCACCTCCTGCCCGAGGAGATAAGGGTTTTTCATAAGGTAAAGGGATCCGACAACATTATACTCACATCCGATGTTACTCACCTTACCGGTATGAATCCGGGAAAATATGTTTATTTTGGCAGTGAGGTTGTTCTTACGCCTGACGGACTCATTAAAAATCCGGTTCTGAACTGCCTGGCCGGGGCCTCGCTGCCCTTAACCCGGGGAGTCGGAACAATGATGAGCTATACCGGCTGCTCACCGGGCGAAGCGATAAGAATGGCTTCGGCAAATGTCGCCCGTATTTACGGGCTCAGCGACAGGGGAGAGCTTGCACCGGGGAAAAAGGCAGATATTATTTTATTTGAACTGGAAGAAAACAGGATAGTGATTAAAGAGGTGATTAAATCTGGAAGAAGGTTAGGGGATAAAAGATAAAAGACAAAAGTCACAAGACAAAAGTCAAAAGAAACAAGATAAAAGGCAAAAGTCATAAGACAAAAGTCACAAGTCACAAGATAAAAGTAAAGCAGCTGACCTTAAATATTAATTATGAGCGCAATTGATTATGTAGTACTTTTCGGCTACTTCGTTCTGATAACGGCCTTTGGTATATGGATCTCAAGGAAGATCAGCACAAGCGACGGTTATTTCAGGGGAGAGAGGAAATTCAAATGGTACATAATGATCGGCCAGGCTTTCGGGGTGGGCACTCATGCGGAGATGCCCGTTGCCCAGACAGGTGCAACCTTCAGTCATGGCTTCGCCACCATCTGGTACCAGTGGAAGAACATGCTCATCACCCCGTTTTACTGGCTGATCGCTCCCTTTTACCGCCGGAGCGAGAGGACCACGGTGGGGGAGATTATTGAGGACAGGTACGGCAGAACGATGGGGCTGGTATACACCATCTTTGCAATTACCTTTTTCGTATTCTGCATGGGAGTGATGCTGCAGGGTGCCGCAAAGGTTATCTCGGTAGCCTCAGGGAACCTGCTGTCGCCCAATATGGTTGTTATGACAATGACCGTGGCATTCCTGATTTACAGCTTTATCGGCGGACTGGTTGCTGCAGCATACACGGATTTCATACAGTCATTCCTGATAATTACCCTGTCGGTCTTGCTTATACCTCTGGGCCTTAGGGAGGTAGGTGGTTTTCATGCCATGCGGGAGGTTCTTCCCGACAATTTCTTCGTTCTCCTGAGCAGCGAGAGCGGTATTGATGCTTTTACGATAGCGATGCTTGCCGTTAACGGTGTTGTGGGTATTACGGCCCAGCCTCATATGATATCAATGTGCGCCACAGGTAATACTGAAAGGGCAGGGCGTATAGGCCAGACATTCGGATCGATGGTTAAGAGGCTTATAACAATAGGGTGGGCCCTGACAGGACTTGTTGTCGCTGCTCTTGTTATCAAGACGGGAGTCCACCTGCCCGATCCGGAGATGGCTTTCGGGTACGCTTGCCATGTTCTTCTGGTACCGGGACTGACAGGTCTGATGCTCTCTGCCATTGTGGCCGCAAATATGTCGTCCTGCTCAAACTTCATGGTCAACACCGGAGCGCTTTTTACACAGAATCTGTATAAGAAATATGTCCGGCCGGATGCCTCCGATAAAAACCTTCTCTGGATGGGAAGATACTCGGGTCTTGGGCTTTCGATCCTGGCAGTACTTTTTGCCCTTAGCATCAAAAACGTTCTTCATGCCTTCCTTTTCACAGAAACCCTTGCTGCCTTCATGGGAATAATGTTCCTGGGCGGTGTGATCTGGAAGAGGGCCAACAGGTATGGTGCTGCTGCAGCTGTGTTAACTTCGTTTTCGGTTTACTATTTGCTTAACATCATCTCAACCGGTAAACTGATGCTGGTCTACACCTGGAAACCTGCTCCCTTCGGGATCGCAATGGCTTCAGGCTTTTTCATGTTCTGGCTTGTAAGCATTCTCACCCGGCCTGAAGAGCAGGAGCATACCGATGCTTTCTTTGATAACATGAGACGCAAGTCGGATGCTAAACAGCCCGGTCCTGACGGTAAGAAGCCGCTGGCCTCGGAAACGGGCGATGATCTTCTTCTGCTCGACCTCCCGGGTTGGCGTTCCAGGGAAAGACGTACGGGATTCCTGAAAAGGTATCGCGAAGATATTGTCGGGTTCCTTCTGAGCTGGCTGGTCGTGGGAGTGCTTATCCTGCTGGCATGGGGTATTCTGCAGATATAGCATGAATTGCAAAGGTTGGAGTTGTAGTGAAAGGTTTCATGGCGAAAGTAAAAAAGTTACACTAATTTACGTTGCCGGGATGTAATTTGTAAAAACCAGATAAAGTTTGTACTTTTATCACATATTTAATACTCGAGAAGATGGGAAGATTTGGAGTAACAGAGATCATACTGATTTTACTTGTGGTGGTTCTTCTTTTTGGCGGCCGGAAGATACCTGAACTGATGAAGGGAATTGGTCAGGGGCTCAAGGATTTCAAGAAAGCTTCAAAAGTGGATGAAGAGCCTGAGAAGATCAAGGCCGACGCCAAAGAGGGATCAAAGAATGAATAACAGAGCCTGAGACGGCTTACACAGACATTTTGCCATATCAATCAGTTACAAGGTACTTCGGTGCCTTTCTGTGTTTTGTTGCCTGTTCAAAACCATAAGCAATCTCTATCAGAGTCGGTTCACTCCACGCTTTTCCGAAGAATGTAATGCCAACGGGCATCTCACCGATAAATCCCATCGGAACACTGATAGCCGGATATCCCGAGATAGCCGCGGGCGATGAACTTCCTCCAAAGTAGTGATCGCCGAGGATAAGATCGGTTTTCCATGCAGGTGTTCCGGTAGGGGCAATCAGTGCATCGAGCCCGTATTTATTCATGATTTTATCGATACCTTCCTCCCTTGTAGCTCTCTGCATGGCTGCCAGGGCCTTCCTGTAATCCTGTGAATCGATAGTTCCCTTCTCCTCCGCCATCTCAAATATCTTCTGGTTGAAGTATTGCAGCTCATCAGGATCTTTCCTGTTGAATTCAATAAGTTCCTTCAGGCTTCTTACCGGGAGGTCGCCGGAAGCATTGCTCAAATAGTTGTTAAGCCCGTCCCTGAATTCATACAGCATCACTTCAAACGACGCCTGATAATAACCCGGACCCATTCCTTCCTTTACTTCAACAACTTCTGCGCCCTCCTTAACCATCTGCCTGACAGCCCGGTACATGAGAGAATCAACACCGTCGAGCTTTCCCATCGATTCCAGGTAAATTCCCAGGCGCTTTCCTTTAAGACCATCAACCTTAAGCGATCCGGAATAATCTTCAGGGTATTTTCCGGCAGAGGCTGACGTTTTGGAGTCGGCCGGGTCAATCCCTGTAAGCGCACCCAGACATACTGCCGCGTCCTTCACAGTTCTTCCCATTGGTCCGGGAGTATCCTGGGTGAAAGAGATGGGTATTATTCCCGAACGGCTTATCAGACCTACCGTTGGCTTAATGCCGACTATTCCGTTATTATTTGAAGGACAGACAATTGATCCGTTTGTTTCTGTTCCTATTGCAATAACGCAAAGATTTGCTGCTACAGCCACACCCGATCCTGAACTTGAACCGCACGGGTTTCTGTCGAGCATATAGGGATTTTTCGTCTGCCCGCCCACGGCACTCCAGCCGCTTGATGAGTTTTCAGCCCTGAAATTGGCCCATTCACTTAAATTTGCCTTTGCGATAATCACAGCTCCTGCCTCTCTCAGTTTTTTTGCCACGTGGCTGTCGGCCTCAGGATATGCATTCCTCAGAGCAGTCGCGCCTGCTGTGTTCGGCATCCTGTCATGAGTGTCGATGTTATCTTTCAGAACGACAGGTATTCCGAAGAGGGCTCCCTTCATCGTGCCGTTTGCGAGCTCGGCGTCGAGAGCATCTGCGATCTGCAGGGCATCAGGATTGATCTCGATAATCGAGTTGAGAGAAGGTCCGCTCTTGTCGATAAGTATAATCCGGTCAAGGTAAGCAGAAACGACATCCCTGACACTGTGCCGGCCGTTTCTGTATCCATCCTGAAGCTCTGCTATTGTAATCTCTTCAAGCCAGGCATGTTGTTCAGGCTCGTGTCCTGTAACAGTTTCCGGAGATCTGCAGCTGCCGGTGAGCAGTAAGGTAATAAACGTTACGGCTATAATTAAAACTGATCGAGCTTTCATGGTAATACGATTTTTTTGTTTTTGGCTAAGTAAATGTAGAAAAATGAGCCGAAAAACAAGATCAGATGAAGAAAATGTTATCAGTAAATCCTGCAGGGAAGCAGCGGGCAACCCTGGGTTAATAGATAATAAGGAAAATCAAAGGCAGTATTATTCCGATGATCGTAAGCACAGCTCCTCTTTGTGTTATGCCGTTGCGCCCCTTCAGTATAAAAAGGCCTGTTATTGTGACGAGGATAAGTGCCCCGCAGAAGATATCGCTGAAATATTTCCACCATTTTCCAGGATTATAGTGAAGAAAATTGATCTGGTAGAAGAGGGGTCTTTTTGTAATTCTCTGGATCACTCCTTCACCCGTCTCTGCGTCCATCTGCACAACTCCTCCTTCAATATAAATAGTCACTCTGGTGCCTGCAGGGTAATGGAAGGCCTTGTACTGAATCCTTCCTCCGATGTTTTCAATAATGGCGGCGGCAACATCGTCATTGAATGTCTCACGGTCGATCGTGATATCTGTTGTGAATGACCTGTTGTCGATTATATAGCTCGGGTTCCAGTCGTGCTTATGATTGAGAGCAATGCCCGAGATGGCATAAATGAGGGTCATACCCGCAATAAGGTAGCCCAAGTCACGGTGTGTGACCCTGTTAAGCTTCGAAATCTTCATTTTAGGAATTCAGCTGTCCCTATTTGACAGTGTGTCTGTTGTATACCATCATTAGATCGCTGAGAACCGGCTGTCTTGCAAGTGCAACTTCATTTTCGCATGAATCTGAAGCGGCAGCTGCAAGGGCACCTCCTTCTGCAGACTTATGCTCACCTGCGGATTCTGCAGGAGAGGTGGCTGCGACCTTCTCAAGGGTTCCTTCCACGACTATCTTACTGCCAAGTAATTCTGTCGGGAATTTGGGCATATCCTCGCCGGCAGTGATGAAAAGCCTGATGTCGGGATTTTCACCGACAATGAACATCTTTTTACCGCTGTGCATACAAACATGAACGACTTTTCCCTCAACGCTGATGTTCTTTCCTACGAACTCCTGGGGATGGTCAACCAGTTCGGCAAATTCAATTCTGGACGCATCGCCTGCATCTGCTGTTGCGGAACTCTTATTACTCCCGGTATTGCCGCAGGAGGCAATCACCAGGGTTATAACCATAACGGATAAAATCTTTCGGATCATAACGATATTTTATTATTAAAATAAATACTCTCAAAACAGGTTGCAATTATAATGAAATTTCCTAAAAGATAAATGAATAGTGATAAAAATCAGCATAATCGCCTGTTGGGTTTGTTTGTATTTTCAGGGAATTATAGCACTGCATCCCGCCTGTT
>CAYRQY010000139.1:0-6827 GCA_964426435.1 uncultured Rikenellaceae bacterium
CTCGACAAGGTGATTGAGGTAAGCCAGTCTCCCATAGGCAAGACTCCCCGGTCGAACCCGGCAACATATACCGGTGTTTTTACCGACATACGAAAGCTTTTTGAGCAAACGACAGAAGCCAGGATCAGGGGCTTCACGGCAGGACGGTTCTCCTTCAATGTGAAGGGCGGCAGATGCGAAGGATGTGAAGGTGCAGGGATGAAAACAATCGAAATGAACTTCCTTCCCGATGTTTATGTCCATTGCAACGAATGCAACGGGAAACGCTATAACCGCGAAACCCTTGAGGTGAAATACAAGGGTCATTCCATCAGCGATGTGCTTGATATGACTGTCAATAACGCAGTCGGGCTTTTCTCGAACATACCGTCAATATATCACAAGATCAAAACGCTCAGGGATGTGGGACTGGGTTATATCAGGCTCGGACAGCAATCGACCACCCTGTCGGGGGGTGAAGCCCAGAGGGTGAAGCTGGCAACCGAACTTGCCAGGCGCGATACAGGCAAGACACTCTATATACTGGATGAACCAACAACGGGACTCCATTTTGAGGATGTTAGGGTCCTCCTCGATGTGCTTAACAAGCTGGTCGACAGAGGCAACACAGTGATTGTGATAGAGCATAACATCGACGTGGTCAAAATTGCAGACTACATTGTGGATCTTGGCAGGGAGGGCGGTAAGGATGGGGGTTATATTCTCTTTTCAGGGAAACCCGAAAAACTTGCCTCATGCAGGGATAGCTACACCGGATTATTCCTGAAACCCGAACTTGAGGCCAATGAAATTAATTATATTTGAAATCTAACAAACCACCGTTGCAGATGGAGAAACCAACTGATCTGATAAAGGACGCATTTGAGCAGAAAACATGGCATGAGATCCATACCACCGACTCCTGGAGAGTATTCAAGATTCTGTCGGAACTGGTTGAGGGTTTCGAAAAACTGGCCAGGATTGGTCCCTGCGTCTCTATTTTCGGCTCTGCCCGAACTCATTTCAATAATAAGTATTACAGGCTTGCCGAGGATATTGCCTTTAAACTCGTACAGAACGGGTATGGTGTGATAACGGGAGGCGGACCGGGCATCATGGAAGCGGCCAATAAAGGAGCTACGAGGGGGAAAGGCAAATCAGTGGGCATCAATATTGACCTGCCTTTTGAACAGAGGGCAAATCAGTTCATTGATTCAGATAAACTCATAACCTTCGATCATTTCTTCGTAAGAAAGGTAATGTTCATGAAATACGCACAGGGATTTATCGTATTGCCCGGAGGCTTTGGAACATTCGACGAGCTTTTTGAAGCCTTGACGCTGATCCAGACAAGGAAGATCGGTAAATTCCCGATAATACTTGTCGGCAGGAAATACTGGAAGGGTCTTATTGACTGGATAAAAACCGAGATGCTGGAGGCGGAACACAATATTTCTCCGGAGGATCTTGATCTCTTTACCGTCGTTGATACATCTGATGAGGCAGTTGACTATATTAAGGAGTTCTATTCCAGATATCTTCTCAGTCCCAACTTCTGATACTATCTTCTGCTTAGCCTGTCCATCTCCCTGTCGGCGTCCCTGCGCTTAAGGGTCTGCCGTTTGTCATATTCCTTTTTCCCTTTTGAAATTGCAATCTCTGCTTTTGCGAGGCCTCTTTCGTTTATGAACACCTTGATAACTATTATGGTAAGTCCTGTCTCCTTGACTTTTCTGTCAATCTTTTTCAGCTCCCTGGAAGTAAGCAGCAGTTTTCGCTCCCTGAGAGGGTCATGATTATTCAGGTTACCCCACCAGTATTCAGCGATATTCATACCCCTGATATAGAGCTCTCCGTTACGGAATATGCAGTAAGAATCTGCAAGAGTCGCCTTGCCAAGCCTCAGCGATTTTATCTCGGTCCCTGTGAGCTTGATGCCGGCAATAAATTTCTCCAGGAACTCGTAATCGTGTGACGCTTTCCTGTTCCTGATCACCATATTGCCGGAACTGCCCTTCATAATGAATGGATGTGCCTGCAAAATTAAGAAATTATTGGTAAATTGCTTTCCCCTGCAGATAAGGGGGCACAGAGAGTATAATGAGAAAAGGGGGATACGATATGCTTGTCATTACCGGTCCAACTGCGTCCGGAAAAACTGCCCTTGCAGCCGCACTTGCCAACAGACTTGGAGGTGAGGTGATCAGTGCTGATTCAAGGCAGGTATACCGGGGAATGGACCTTGGAACAGGAAAGGATTACGGTGATTACATACTGAAGGGAAAGAAGATCGCATGTCACCTGACTGACATTGTTGATCCAGGCTACAAATACAGCGTTTACGAGTACCAGAGAGATTTTACCAGGGTATTTCTGAGGCTGAAGGAAAGGAATGTTTTTCCTGTTGTCTGTGGCGGATCGGGAATGTACATCGACAGTATCGTGTCGTCGTACAGGATGCTTAATGTGCCTTATGACCAGGAGCTGAGGCGGGAGCTTGAATCAAAAGGCATGGAAGAGCTTTCAGATATGCTTTTTTCGCTGAGGAAACCACACAATATTACTGACCTGACCGACAGGGAGAGAACCATACGCGCAATTGAGATTGAAAAGTATCATGCCACGCACGAAAAAAATCAGGGTTCGCTGCCTGAAGTGAAAGCTCTTCTTACAGGGATCCTTTTCAGCAGGGACGAGAGTCGCGGCAGGATATCGGAAAGACTTAGGGACAGACTGGCTGCAGGACTGGTGGATGAGGTGAAGGGGCTGATCGAGAAAGGGATAGATCCAGAAACTCTGATTTATTACGGTCTTGAATATAAGTACATTACAATATATCTAAAGGGCGGGCTTACATATGATGAGATGTTCAGGAAGCTTGAAACTGCCATCCACCAGTTTGCCAAAAGGCAGATGACCTGGTTCAGAAGGATGGAACGGCAGGGGATAAAGATGCACTGGATCGACGGAAACCAGCCCCTCCAGGTCAAAATTGACCAGGTCCTTCAACTCCTCAGTCAGTAAAATAAGTTCTGTCTTCCGTCTTACTGCAGGTACGTATCCAGCCACTCAAAGAATTCCCGCTGCCAGATGACAGAGTTATGCGGTTTCGCAACGAAATGAGTCTCATCCTCGAAGAAAAGCAGCTTGCTTGGTATCTGGTGCAACTGGGCGGCCTGAAAAGCTTCAAGGCTCTGTGTATAGGGTATCCTGAAGTCGTTCGCCCCTGTAATTATCAGAATTGGGGTATCCCAGCTGTTTACCATCAGGTGCGGCGAAAAATTGTAGCTCCGGGGCAGGTTCCAGTAGGGTCCTTCAATGTCCTTGTCGGGGAACCAGAGCTCCTCGGTGCTGCCATACCAGCTTGTGAAATTGAACATTCCGCAGTGTGATATGAAAGCCTTGAACCTTCCCCCGTGAATTCCTGCCAGGTAGAATACGGAGAAACCCCCGTAGCTGGCACCAACGGCTCCCAGTCTTTCGGCATCGACAAACGGCTCCCTGGCCATCGCATCTGTTGCATCGAGGTAATCACGCATATTTGCTCCGCCATAGTCCCCTGAGATCTGTTCCCTCCATTTGCTTCCGAAACCTGAATTGCCGCGGCGGTTGGGGGCAATAACGATATATCCCCTGGCAGCCATCATCTGGTAGTTCCAGCGGTACGACCAGCTCTGCCCCAGGGGTCCCTGTGGTCCGCCCTTGCAATAGAGCAGGGCAGGGTATTTCTTCGACGGGTCAAAATCGGGAGGGTAGATCACCCACATCTGAAGATCCATAAAATCCCTTGTCCTGATATACCTCTCCTCAACGCGCCCCATCCTGATTGATTCATATATCTCCTTGTTAATAAAGGTTATCTGTGTCACTTTGCCGGTTGACATATCCACATTTGCAATTTCAGGAGCCATCGACATTGAAACCAGGCCGGTGATCAGCACTCCCGACCTGAGCGTCAATGGATTAAGGTCGTGCACTCCTTCAGTCACCTTTGCAACCCTGCCGGCTGAGATGTTTACCTTGAATATCTGGGTGGTTCCCAGGTATGGGGAGCTGAAGTAGATGTTTTCATTATCGGCCCAGTTGATGTTCTCAACGTTAAAATCCCAGTCGCGCGTTATCCATCTGCGGTTTCCGGCATTAATATCATAGATGAACAGTCGTTCGAGATCCGATTCATAGCCGTCGCGTGCCATGCTCTGGTAGGCAATCTTCGTACCATCGGGTGAGAAGACAGGGCACTTGTCGAAACCCATGTTTCCGGAAGTGATGTTAATCTCTTTGCCTGTTGCAACCTCGTACAGGTAAATATCTGAATTTGTGCTTCTTGCATATTCCTTGCCGGTTAATCTCTTGGTTGTGTAGGCAATATATCTTCCGTCGGGACTCCATGCGATGTCACTGTCGTCGAAGAAGGGAGCCAGTGGTGATTCAAACCTCTGTCCCTCCATTATATCCTTTGCACCCGAAACACTTTTTCCATCGAATGAAGCCACGAAAACATGGCTGTATGAATAATCGCTCCAGTAGTTCCAGTGCCTGTACATCAGGTCGCTGATGATTCGTACCCTGGCTTTCGGAAGATTATGTTTTTCGTTTGCCGTCTGGTCAAGCTTAACCCTCCTGGTAAACCAGATCCTGTTGCCTGCCGGCGAGATGCTGAATGCTTCGAAGTCTGACAGATCTTTCACCTCCTGTTTCCCGGAGCCGTCAGCGTTCATTGTTACCAGGCTGCCGCCCTTTACGTAGGCAATCCTGTTCCCGTTATCGAACCATGCCGGCGAACTGCCTCCTCCGGCTGTCATCTTTACAGGATCACCACCCGCTGATGATACCTTGTAAATGTTGGTCTCCCTGGCTTCACTCTCAAGATCGGTTTTTGTAACAGTATACAGAATCCACTGCCCGTCGGGTGAGAGCGAGAATGCCCCAAGTCTGCCGAACTTCCACATAATCTCGGGAGTCATCACTCCTCCTGCTTTTTCTTCCGCGGTAAGTCGGTTGTCGATAGATTGTGCGGGTGGTTCATCAGTGAACGGTGTTTGCTTGTTGCATGAAGCTGCACAAATGAGTACAGCGATCATCAGCATAACAGAAGATCTTCTCATGTCAGGAAGGTTTTATATGTGATTAATTCTTTCTGAGAGCCGCGTTAATTTTAATTTTCAGCTCATCATGAAGTTCAGGATTATCCTTTATTATCTGTTTTACGGCGTCCCGGCCCTGCCCCAGCTTTGTGTCGCCATAGCTGAACCACGATCCGCTTTTCTTTATTATTTCCAGGTCGACCCCCAGATCGACTATCTCCCCGAGCTGTGATATGCCCTCACCGTAAAGGATATCAAAATCGGCCTTCTTGAACGGAGGGGCAAGCTTGTTCTTTACGATCTTGACTCTTGTACGGTTCCCGATAACTTCATCTCCCTCTTTAATCTGGTTGGTCCTGCGTATGTCTAACCTGACTGAGGCATAGAATTTCAGTGCATTTCCCCCGGTTGTGGTTTCAGGGTTGCCGAACATGACGCCTATCTTGTCGCGGAGCTGGTTGATGAAGACACACGACGTGTTGGTCTTGTTGATGTTGGCAGTCAGTTTCCTCAGCGCCTGTGACATAAGCCGTGCCTGGAGACCCATTTTTGAGTCTCCCATCTCACCCTCGATCTCAGCTTTGGGAGTGAGTGCTGCAACTGAATCAATTACTATAATGTCAATAGCCCCGGATCTGATCAGATTATCGGCTATCTCAAGGGCCTGTTCGCCGTTATCGGGTTGGGAAATAAGAAGATTCTCGACATCAACCCCAAGCTTCTCTGCATAGAACCTGTCGAAAGTGTGCTCGGCATCTATTATTGCAGCAATGCCTCCGTTTTTCTGGGCTTCTGCAATTGCATGGATGGCAAGGGTTGTTTTTCCCGAAGCTTCCGGTCCGTAAATCTCTATTACCCGGCCCCGAGGAATGCCACCTATCCCAAGGGCTGAGTCGAGACCGATTGAACCGGTCGAAATGACCTGGATATTCTCAATGGCATGATCTCCCAGCTTCATTATGGTTCCCTTGCCGAAGTCCTTTTCTATTTTCCCCAGGGTGACTTCCAGGGCTTTCATTTTTTCCTTGTTGATCTCTTTGCGTTCGTTGCTCATATTATCGGTATTTTTTTTGTTAATAAAGTCCAAAGATCTGGGATGCGTGATCTTTTGTCTCCACCTTGCTGATTATTTTTTCGATGATCCCGTCCTCATTGATTATGAATGTAGTCCTGACAGTTCCGAGAAAGCTCTTTCCGTACAGCGATTTCTTCTTCCATACTCCATAGTCGTTCAGTATTTTCTTTGAGGTATCTGCTATCAGCGGAAACGGAAGGGAATACTTTGATGCGAAACTTTTGTGCGATTTTTCACTGTCCATGCTTACACCCACAACAGCAAATCCCCTGTCAATAAAGGATTCATAGTTGTCGCGAAGATTGCACGCCTCTGCGGTACATCCGGGAGTATTATCCTTCGGATAGAAATAGAGCACCAGTTTTCGGCCTTTGAAGTCACTCAGCTTTACGGCGTTGCCATGCTGGTCAGTACCCTCAAAAAAGGGAGCCTTCATTCCTTCCTTTAATTCTTCCATAAGTTTCTTTGATTATGTAATTAAAGGTAAATTTAAGAATTTTTGTACGATAAATGCAGACAGAACCGGTAAAGGTTTTCATAAAATATTACTGGTATTTGTATTCAATAGTAATAATAATGCAAAAAACTGTAATATGAGTTGTTATTCTTCATAAATTTCCCCTGGTCAATGTAGTATATTTGTATTCTGATTGTAAATCATAAATTCAGGACTATGCAGGTTGCCG
>CAYRQY010000140.1:0-6757 GCA_964426435.1 uncultured Rikenellaceae bacterium
TCTATCGTCTATCTTCTATCGTCTATCTTCTATCGTCTATCTTCTATCTTCTATCTTCTATCGTCTATCGTCTATCAACCCTTCCAGTTCCCTGTACACCCTGTGAACAGGCAGCCCCATTACATTGAAATACGAACCCTCGATACGGCTGCAGCCAATATAGCCGATCCATTCCTGTATCCCGTATGCTCCTGCCTTGTCGTAGGGTTTGTATTCATTTATGTAATAATAAATCTCTTCATCACTCAGATTATCGAAGGTTACCCGGGTAGTCTCCGCGAAGGTGCGTTCTGAATGCAGGGTAAGAAGGCATACACCGGTGATCACCTCATGAGTCTTTCCGGAAATGCAACTGAGCATTGCAAATGCCTCTTGTTCATCAGCCGGTTTGCCAAGAAAACTTCCTGAACAGAATACAATGGTATCGGCAGAAATAACTATATCCCTGTCTTTGATTACCGGCTTAACCATGTTTGCTTTTTCGCGTGCGAGAAAGATCGCCGTCTCCTCTCCTCCGGCACCGGCTGGAGGCTCCTCCGGGATATCTGTAACTATCACTTCAAATTCCAGCCCTGCATCTGCAAGAAGCTGCTTTCGTCTCGGAGAGCGCGATGCAAGTATCAACCTGTATCTGCTGATATCTTCCCTGAACATATCAGAACAGCTCCCAGGTTAGAATTATTTTTACCACAACCGAGTAGAGTATCCCGGTTAACATCACAATCTTCATCCACCGGCTTGCCCTGCTTATCCCCTCTTTGCTGCTCCGGTTCACAATGAGCTGGTAGATAACGTAAAGCAGAGGTATTACGATCATTACCGAAAGGTACACGAGTGTAATTATATCGCTGATCGCCAGATACCAGACCAGGTAGAGCAGAGCAATAGTAATTATGTTCAGTGAGGCTGCTATCATCCTTGCACTCAATGTGCCCAGTACTATCGGTACTGTGTTCCTTCCGTAGGCATGGTCGCCCTCAAAATCCTCGATATCCTTGATGATTTCCCTTGACAGGGTTGTCAGAAAGGCAAAAAGGGCAAATCCTCCTACCCAGTAAATGATGATGTTAAAATCAGGCAGTGAAACTGCATTTACAAAATAGTGCCTGTAAAGGGCCGGCCACTCATAGAAGACGACGAGAAGTGGTACCAGGGCAGTCAGCAATGAAACAAGTAAATTTCCAACCAGAAATTGCCTTTTGTAGCTTGCTGAGTAGAAATAGAGTAGTCCCGATACAATGAGAAAGAGTGTTCCCAGCCAGAAATAACCTGCTCTCCAGGAGATATAGAATCCTGCTGCGACACCGGCGGCATTGAAAACAGTATGCCACATCATTGCTTTTCTTCTCGGAATTTTTGTTCCGACAATAACCTGGCCCCGGTTTATCAGATCCGTCCTTATATCAAAATAATCATTTATTACATATCCGCCGGCGGTAATAAAGATTGTTGCCAGTACAAGCAGCATGAATTCGTGCCATGGGAGCTGGAGCGTCATTGGCACCGCTTCACCGTCGCCGGTAACGGGTATAAAGAGTATCCTGCCAAGGATGGGCAGAATGACTGCATACCTCATCAGTACCATAGTCAATATGATAATGAGCAGGTTGGGCCATCTTGTAAGATTAAGCAACGCTTTCATGGTCTACCAGCTAAATGCTTCATGATCCATCCATTTGTCGTGGAGCCTGAGAACCTGTTCAATGACATCCCTTACGCAACCCTCTCCGCCTTTCTTATCTGAGATATACATTGAGACCTGTCTGATCTCGCTGTCGGCATCTGAGGGACATACAGGAATCCCTGCCATCCTCATCACCTCATAATCGGGAATATCATCACCCATGTACAGCACATCCTCCCTGTTAAGCTTATGCTTCGACAGAAAGTCGGTGAAATGTTCTGACTTATTTCTGCTGTTAAGATATATATCTCTTACTCCCAGCGATTTAAGCCTTCGTACATACTCTTTTGAATTGGCTCCCGAGATTACGCCAACGTAATAACCCTTTTTAACGGCAAGCTGAAGGGCATAGCCGTCCCGCAGGTTCACGGTCCGGTTTGGCACGCCGAAACTATTGAGATTAATGGTCTGTAAAGAGAGCACTCCGTCTATATCGAACACAAACGCTTTGACTCTCAGCAGATCCTCCTTGAAATTTGTCATCCAGAAATATTTTTATCCATGGAAATGATAGATTCCGAAATATCGTTGTAGACCTTCTGCAGCTCCGGTGAATAAGAGAGCAGTTCCAGGTGACTGCGGATAGTATTTAAATCGCGTCTTAACGCCGGTCCTGTCTGCGATTCAGCAGGTCCGATTTCCATAGCTTTTCTCACCGTTTCGTCCAGCAGGGGCTTCAGCACTTCAAAAGAAAAACCTGCCTTCTTAACTATTCCGAGACCAGCATGGAGCATATGGTTGGTAAAGTTGCAGATGAAAACGGCTGAAAGATGGAGCATACGCCTCCGTTCAGTCCCGGCCATAAATGCTTCTGCTCCAAGGCTCTCAGCCATGCTTTTCAATATCTCGAGAGACCGGCTGTCTGAAGCTTCGATAAAAACCGGAAGCTCCCTGAAACTGATTATCCTGCCCTCGGTAAATGTCTGGAGAGGGTAAAATACCCCGGTCCTGCGCAGCTTTGGCGGGAATACATCAAGCCCGTAACTGCCTGCAGTATGGACGGTTATGGTCTCTTCAGAACATTCAATTCCTGCAGCCACCTCCTCCAGAAGATGGTCCGGGACAGCCACGATTATTATTTCAGTTTCATCTGAGAAAGTGAGTCTGTCCGACCATGAGGCCCCATATCTGCCTGCCATTTCTTTGCCCCTTTCAGCTGACGGAGATACCACCTGCACTATTTTACTTCCCGCACTGGAGAATGCATGGCCCAAAGCACCGGCTACCCTGCCGGCTCCGGCAAATGAAATATTGAAGAGGCTCATCCGGAAATTTTCCTGAAAGATACAAAAATGAACAAATAATCAGCAGACCGGGGAAATGTTTGACCGGCAGCCAGGAGATTTTGATAGTATATGTTTTGGGCGGTAAGGGACTACTTCTTACCGTACAGGTCGGTCGTTACATCAGTAACCATTATATCGTAGTACTTATATAGGTACTGGTAAGAATAGCCGTAGCTGCTTGTTGAATACAGGTAATTGCAGTTCCAGTAAACCTTTCCAGATATAAGAAGAGGGTCCCCGCTTGTATATTCCTTGAGTTTGCTTTGCATCTCACCAGGGTTGCAGAAACTATAGGTAGAGTAGGGATTGCTCATGGGCGTGAATGTTGCGCTTGATTCGGTAAAATATACCGTAGCCATTTCCCTTTCAAGCTCAAAGAGCATATCTCCGTCGCATCCGCATTTAGCCTGTTTTTTGCAGCCAAGGTCTGTAACTGCCGGAGCTACTATAATCAGAACAACCAGGATCTTTCTTAAAAGATTCATTACAGAAGAATTAATTGTTTTAAATCCCCTTTTCGTCTTACAAAGGTAATAATAATTTCTAAGCCTGTGCCGTTGGTCCTCCGAAAGTAAGCGGAAGAACAGGGGCTGATCCTTTAACATCCTTTATGGGTCCGTGCACGGATTCGTATTTTGAAATATTATCCTGCAGGGCTGCCACCAGCCTTTTGGCATGTTCAGGTGTCAGGATAATACGCGATTTAACCTGTGCTTTCGGTATTCCCGGCATTATCCTGACGAAATCCACCACAAATTCAGATGCGGAGTGAGTAATTACAGCGAGGTTCGAATAGGTTCCCTGGGCCACCTCTTCGTTAAGCTCGATGTTGATCTGATTCTGATTCTTTGGATCTGACATGGTATTAACTGTAAAGATTATCTGACTGCTTCAGCTTCGGCTTCGGTTTCCTGGGGAGTACTGGAAAGGTTCTCCAGCTCCTCAAGTGAGCCTACGATAATGCTGTTGTATTCACGCTGGCCTGTTCCTGCCGGAATCAGGTGACCTACGATCACATTCTCCTTCAGTCCTTCAAGCCTGTCCACCTTACCTAGAATTGCTGCCTCGTTTAGCACCTTGGTTGTCTCCTGGAACGATGCGGCCGAGAAGAAACTGTTTGTCTGAAGGGCAGCTCTTGTTATCCCCTGGAGCACCTGACTTGAGGTAGCGGGAACAGCATCCCTCGCTTCCACGACTTTAAGGTCGCGGCGCTTGAGAACAGAGTTTTCGTCCCTCAGTTTCCTTGCGGAGATAATCATGCCCGGACGCAGTGTCTGGGAGTCGCCGGCTTCGGTAATAACCCTCTTGCCATAGATCCAGTCGTTCTCATCCATAAACTCAAGCTTATCAACCACCTGACGCTCAAGGAATTTGGTGTCGCCCGGGTCAACTATCTCAACCTTTCTCATCATCTGTCTTACAATGATCTCGAAATGCTTGTCGTTGATCTTAACCCCCTGCAGACGATATACCTCCTGGATCTCATTCACGATATACTCCTGGACCTTTGTCGGCCCCTTTATGGCAAGTATGTCGGAGGGTGTTATGGCCCCGTCGGAGAGTGCAACTCCTGCCCTGACATAATCGTTTTCCTGTACCAGTATCTGCTTTGAAAGCGGAACAAGATACTTCTTCACCTCATCCGTTTTGGACCTGATGGATATCTCGCGGTTGCCCCTCTTAACCTTTCCGAAGGTAACCTCACCGTCTATTTCAGCAACTATTGCAGGGTTGGAAGGGTTACGTGCTTCAAACAGTTCTGTAACCCTCGGAAGTCCTCCGGTTATATCGCCCGATTTACCTACTGCACGCGGGATCTTCGCCAGGATCTCACCGGCTGCAACCTGTTTCTGCCTGTCAGCAACAAGATGAGCTCCTACCGGGAGGTTATAAAGCCTCAGCTCTTCTCCGGCCGGTGACATAATCTTCAATGCCGGGTTCTTGGTTTTGTCCCTGCTTTCAATTATAACCTTCTCCTTGAATCCTGTCTGTTCATCTGACTCTTCGCGATAGGTTATTCCTTCTATCAGATATTCATATTCAATCTTACCTGAAAGCTCCGATATGATAACAGCATTAAATGGATCCCATTCGCAGATAAGTTTTCCTTTTTCAACTTCCTGACCGGGTTTAATGTAAAGCTTTGATCCGTAAGGAACGGTATGGGTTGTAAGTGCTATGCCTGTAGTCTTGTCAATAATCCTGAGCTCAGCGAGACGGCCTATTACGATATCAATGTCGCCCTTCTCCGGATCCTTCTTCGGTACGGTTCTGAGTTCCTCTATCTCGGCTATTCCGCTATATCGCGCTATCAGCCTCGACTCTGTTGTAATGTTCGATGCAGTACCACCCACATGAAACGTACGAAGGGTAAGCTGCGTACCGGGTTCTCCGATACTCTGCGCAGCTATCACGCCGACTGCTTCTCCCTTCTCGACCATATGGCCGGTTGCCAGGTTACGGCCGTAACACTTCGCGCATACACCCTTCTTCGATTCGCAGGTAAGCACCGATCTTATCTCAACCTGCTCGATGGGCGAATCCTCAATGCCTGAGGCAAGCTCTTCAGTGAGCTCGCTTCCGGCCTCGATAATCAGGTCACCTGTAAGCGGATGGTAAATATCGTGTACTGTGGTCCGGCCCAGGATCCTTTCATAGAGTGTTTCAACCACCTCTTCGTTCTTCTTAATGGCCACCGCTACCAGTCCGCGCAATGTACCGCAGTCAGCCTCGGTTATGATGACATCCTGGGAAACATCAACCAGCCGGCGTGTAAGATAACCGGCATCTGCCGTTTTGAGGGCAGTGTCGGCAAGACCTTTGCGGGCTCCGTGCGTGGAGATGAAGTATTCAAGAACAGATAAGCCTTCCTTGAAGTTCGACAGGATTGGGTTTTCAATGATCTCCGAACCTGTTGCTCCTGATTTCTGCGGCTTGGCCATAAGGCCCCTCATACCGGAAAGCTGGCGGATCTGTTCCTTTGATCCCCTGGCACCGGAGTCGAGCATCATATAAACTGAGTTGAAGCCTGCCTTATCGTTTGAGAGCTGCTTCATCAGAGACTGGGTCAGCCTGGCATTCACGTGGGTCCAGATATCAATTATCTGGTTATACCTTTCGTTGTTGGTGATGAAGCCCATGCTGTAGTTGTTGATAACCTCCTCAACATGCTCATATCCCTCATCCACGAACTTGGTTTTCTCGTCGGGTATTATTACATCATCGAGGTTGAACGAGAGGCCTCCCCTGAATGCCGAGTAAAATCCGAGATTCTTTATTGCATCGAGGAAAGCGGCAGTCTTGGCCGTACCCGAGAGCTTAAGAACCCTTCCGATAATATCCCTTAGCGATTTCTTGGTAAGCAGTTCATTGATGAACCCAACCTCCGCGGGAACGTACTGGTTGAAAATAACCCGCCCGACAGTCGTCTCGATCAAATGGTTAACCATTTCCCCGGCGACCATGTCGTTCACCTTAACCTTTATGTAGGCATGAAGGTCGACCTTGCGTTCGTTATATGCAATGTTGACCTCTTCCGGTGAATAGAATACAAGTCCTTCACCTCTCACCTTCTCTTCGGGCGTACTGTGTTTGCCCTTTGTTATGTAGTATAAACCGAGAACCATATCCTGTGAAGGAACAGTAATCGGGGCGCCGTTGGCAGGGTTCAGTATGTTGTGCGAAGCCAGCATAAGCATCTGGGCTTCAAGTATTGCTGCATTGCCCAGTGGCAGATGGACCGCCATCTGGTCACCGTCGAAGTCGGCATTGAAAGCTGTACAGACCA
>CAYRQY010000141.1:0-6744 GCA_964426435.1 uncultured Rikenellaceae bacterium
AAATGTATCCGCAATACACCAGATTTAAGGAAAAGCTGGTGAAACTGGTGATGAGGTGAGGGAGGAGCATTGACCGGGGAGCAGGTACCTTCTCCCACTTCCCCGATCTTTTTTATTCTACTCTTCCTATATACTTATCTGTTCTGATTATCATGGCATTCCTCACAAAGGCGGGCGTCGCCCAGATCTGGTCACTAAGCTGGTTTTCGGCCACCACCTCATATTTGCGTCCGGGTTTGATGATAAGCCCGTCTCCCCTGATCGAAAAGAAGTAAATGTTTCCGGCTGCAAAGACAGGGGAGGCGTTAAAATTAGCCCTCTGCCTTGCTGACCAGATATCCGTGCCTGTCGCAGCATCAATGCAGGTCATAATATTCTTTGTGTCAACAGTGTATATCAATCCGTTGCGGATGACAGGTGTCAGAAGCTGCATCGGTTCGGTCCGTTTCCTCCAGACAATATTTGACCTGGTGATATCTCCCTTGCCGTCGGGATTAACTGCCAGCAGTTCTGAGAACTGTGTTCCGTCGGTATCGATCATGAAACCTGTGTAGAAATAGACTATCCCGTTCTCTGTAAATGGCATGGAAACAGTTGATTCAGCTCCCCTGATCACCCTCCATATCTCTTTTCCCGTTAAGGGTTCGTATGCGATGCAGACCGCCGATCCGTTTGAAATAAGCTGATCGCGCCCCCTTACATTAAGTATGAGCGGTGTTACATAAGCCTTGGTGCCGATCTTTGGCAAAGGCACGTAAGGTTCTTCAGGCCGGTCGGTCTTCCAGACCGTTTTTCCCGTGGCCTTGTCAAGACCAACAATAAACCTTACATCGGTTCCTTCATAATGCAGGATCAGAAGATTCCGGTAAATAACTGGGGATGACGCCGGACCCTGAACATGCTCGCATTTCAGGTCGGTCCTTGTCCAGACAACCGCCCCGGTATTTGTGTTTATGCACGCTGTTCCCATGCTTCCGTAATGAACATATACAAAATTCTTTTCGATGCATGGCGTGGGAGTGGCAAAGCTATTGATGCTATGCTTCCTGAGGGGCTTTTCAGGTGTAAACACCTTTATGTTATGAATTATTCTGCCGGTCTGGTAATCGAGACAAACGGCATATAATTCGCTTCCGTCTTCCGTTGCGGTGGTAACCCATACCTGGTTGCCTAAAACAACCGGCGAGGACCATCCTTTGCCGGGTATTTCCGTCTTCCATCTGAAACCCGAGTCATCCGACCATTTCAGTGGGGCCTTGCTCACATCAGAAATTGCGCTGAGATCATTTCCCCGGAAGTGAGTCCAGTTACCATCCTGGGCATCGGCGATATTCCCGGAAGCAAGGATTAATGCCGTCAGCGATAGAATTAATGATATTTTCCTCATAAGTCTTATTTTTGATTAACAGCCTGATTAAAACCTGCGTCCCGCATAAAACAATCCGGATTCTGATCCGGTCAATATATGAAAATCCGGGTGAACAACAGTAACTATATGCCAAAAATCATACAAAAAGCAGGATCAAGATCTGGGCAATGAAGATCCTCAGGAACATCACGACAGGATATACAGTGGCATAAGCCACCGAGGGAGCTTCATCCTGCGCAATGCCGTTGGCAAAAGCCAGGGCAGGGGGATCAGTAGTGCTTCCTGCAAGCAGCCCGCATATTTCAAGGTAATTTCTTTTAAGGACCAGGCGGGAAAAGAAACCAACTGCTATTAGCGGTACCAGTGTTATAATGGCTCCGTAACCCATCCAGATGAAGCCGTCTCCTGAAAGAAGTGCCGGGATAAATTTCTCACCCGACACAAGCCCCACACTTGCAAGGAACAGCACTATTCCTATCTCTCTGATAATCAGGTTAGCACTTGTTGTGGTATAAGCAACCAGCGATAACCTGTACCCATATTTGCTGAGAAGGATTGCCACGATTAGCGGACCTCCTGCCAGGCCAAGCTTCAGGGGGTGGACCATCCCCGGCAGCTTTACAGGAATACTTCCAAGGAGGACACCCAGCAGGATACCAACGAAAAGAGGGACAAGATTTGGTTCATTCAACCGTTTGATTGAATTCCCGAGCTCTTCAACAGCCCTCCCGATCGACTGCTCATCACCAACAACCGTAAGCCTGTCGCCCATCTGCAGCCTCAGCATTGGAGAAGCAATGAGCTCAATCCCTGAACGATAAACACGTGTGATGCTGATATTATATCTGGTCCTGAGTTTAAGCGAGCCAAGCTTCTTACCTGACACCTCACGGTTGGTGACAAGGATCCTTCTTGAGATCAGCCTTCCGCTTCTGGCCGTCAGATCCATCTCGCTCAGGGTGCCTGTCTTCTCAAGTATATATGGAATATTTCCCTTCTGAGTCACGACAAGGATTATGTCATTTTCATGAATAATGGTATCTGATGATGCAAGTATCAGTTCGCCATTGTGAAGGACTCTCGAGATTATCATATTCCTTCCGACAAGTTTTGACACCTCGGGAACTGATTTGTTAAAAACCTGCTGATTAGTGACAAGAATGCTTATTTTCTCGGGGACTATCTCTTCCGGATGCCTTGCCCTGTTGTACAGCTGCAATTCCCTGCGAATATCAATGTTAAGCATCTTCCTGAGGGCAATCATCGTGAGGATTATGCCAATCACACCGAACGGGTAGGCAACGGCATACCCAAGGCCTATATCGGGAATAGCTCCTGATGCTGTTTCGTTCCATACCTGTTCTACAGCCTGCTGGGCCGCACCAAGTCCGGGTGTATTGGTCACCGCTCCCGACATTACTCCCGCCATCATGGGGATTGAGGCTCCCGAAATAAAATGAATAGCCAGGGTGGTAAGCCCGCCGAGTATTACTATAGTCACTGCCAGGATGTTGAGAGTAAGCCCCCCCATCCTGAATGATGAAAAAAAACCCGGGCCAACCTGAAGCCCTATGGAAAACACGAACAGTATAAGCCCGAAGTCCCTGATGAAATCAATTACGTGACGATTGACTGAAAACCCCAGGTGTCCCATCGCAATTCCTGCAAAAAGGACAAAAGCTATCCCAAGCGATACTCCGAGTATCTTCACCCTGCCAAGGGCGACACCTGCAGCAATCACAATACAATAAATCAGAATGGTCTGCGCAACACTCTCCTGCCCTAAAAGATCTGTGAACCAAGCCATGGGTTAAATGAGTATGCTGCAAAAGTAAAAGAAAATAACTATATCCTTGCTTCCGCAGGTATCCTGTTGTTCAACATGGTGTCGGCAAAAGCTTCATCGGAAGAATACCTGAATTTATATCCGTACCTCGAAACTAATCTTGACGGATCGATCACAATTGGGTATATGGCATTATTAAGAGCCGCCGGTTGAAAATTAAGCACTTTGAGGTGCCAGAGCACCACGAGTGCACTTTTTAGCAACGGCACCGGAATGTTCCTGTACTTCTTCCCGGACACCAACTCCTCTACAACGGAATAACTATCCGGGGCAACATTATAAATCCCTTCTATCCCACTGTCGTTCAACATCAATTCCATTATCTCAACAAGGTCGTCGCTGTGTATGAATTGCACACAGTTCTTCCTGAAGGCTGATGGCAACCACGGATACTTAATAAGCAGTGAGGCGACGCTTTTAGGTTTATCAAATGATGGGCCTATTACCGTACACAAACGCAGGGAGACAATACGAAGGTCCTCCCTCGAATCATTGCATCCGTAACACTCTTCCACCATCTTTTTGTTTATTCCATATCTAGATTTCCCGGGACGCAGGGGATTGGCTTCGTTTATCCATAACCTGTTCTCCCTGGATGCACCATATGCCAGTGCCGAACTGGAAAAGATCAACTGCTTTACCGATAAAATGTTTACCGATGCATCGAGCACGTTCCGGGCTCCTTCAATATCAATTTCGTATTCCCTGCTTCTGTTGCGTACCTTATTGAATGAACAAGCCAGATGAACAACCCTGTCAGGCCTTTCTTCGGCAAAGACCGACATCAGTTTATCCCTGTCGGAAATACAACACCGGTGGAAACTGTAATGACCGGAGGATGACCGGATATCGCTCTCCCGGATATCTATTCCAACAATATCCACACCTTTGGGAATAAGGTAATTCATCAACATTCCTCCCAAAGATCCTGATGATCCGGTAATAAGGACTTTCATAATGAATGGTTCCTATACTGGTTGAATATAAAAAACCATAAATTTATATCAGGAAATTCATTCTTCCAAGAACAGGAGTCAGTCATACAACCGGTAAAGCAGCCTGGTTGCCCTTTTTACAAGCGTTTCAGCCGATCCGATCCCGAAACGCGACGATGTAACCTCATAGCCTCCTTCCTTATAAAGCTCTGCTGGAGCAATATAGCCCGAGGCTCCGTTACAGTGTGTGATTACAAATGTATGTGTGAAGGGTGAAGAATCCTTTATTGCCATACCTATTTCGGTAAGCATTTCAAGGTTGAAGCCGATAAAAGCGGCATCTCCCACCCTTGCTGCAGTTATCCTCACAGGAACGGTACTGCTTAACCCCTCCGGATCGCCCTCTCTTTTTCTTCTGGGCAGCTCAACCGTATCAGTCAGGGTCATTATCTCTCCGCCGGGATTGATCTCTTTCATATTCCTGTAAACATGAATAACCTCCACACCCAGAAGTGTCCCAAGTAAAACAGGTTCGGGAATCCATCCGGGTTCCTCGTTAAAGCCCGGCAGAACCCTGTACCACGGATCTATATTGCCTGAGGCTCCTGCAAAAACAGGCGATACAATCTCATTGCCCAGAATCTTCTCGACGAACTGGGCGGAGATTCCCAGTATATCTCCGCTTATCTGCATATTGGCAGGGCCAAGCGAGGTGGAGTGGGTTGCGTAATTATAAAGTGCAGCAACAGGAGATCCGTCAGAATCGGATATCCTCATCACCAGAACCTCCTTGTCTGCAGGTCCATACGGATTTCGGCCGAGGACAACAGATCCGTCAGACCTCATCTCACGCCTGTTTGAACCTACCGGCGAGTGGCCCCTGCCCAGGCCGACCCTGGCCGGACTAAGGTTATTGAAGGCCTCACCGGTGGCAGAAATAAGCTTCTGTATGAGCAGTTCGGTATAACGTATATTATTCGGATCGCCGGTCTCGCTATTGAGGGTCAGAACGGGAGAACTGTGGGAATGGACTGTTGAAAGAAAAAGTTCCGACTCCTCAAGACCGAATCTCTCAAGTATCTGCTGCCGGATTACCGGAAAAAGTTCCTCGCTGTAGGATCCAAGGTCTGAAGATATCATAACCAAGTGTTTGCTTCCGTTTTCCAGAACAACAATCCGGGCATAAAGCTTGTCGTGCACCCCCTCCGAGTAATTTTTTCTTGAAGAGTAGCCGTACAGTTTAACCGGCAAGGATGGTGTTATATCAATCCTTGCTGCTCCGGCTTTCAGGTTCCCTGTGGAGCTCTGACAATTTGCAGGTTGCCCGGAGAACACAAGACCTGCCACAATGATCGGGATTGTCAGGAAAAACGTCGCCCTAAATAAATTGTTAATTATTCTTTTCATTGTAACTTACAGTGTTTGCAGTCAGAAACAGATTTAGTTTAGCAAGCAAGAAAGATACAAAAAATATAACTTATCATTCAGGCTTTATCTAATATTCCTGAAGACCCGGCGGAAATGATAACCATAAATGGAGTAGGTAACTGCCAGCGGGAAGAGACGCGGTCGCTTCAGAACACTCCACGAAAGAAGATGCCAGTAATATCTCCTGTTTTCATCGAGGATGCCTATATACAAGATTGATTTCAGCAGGGCCATGATCCTTTTAAACGTGATGGGTTCTCTCAGTTGAGGCTCATAGTGTCTGAGAAAGCGTAAAACTCTCTCAAAATAAGACCTGCCTGAGTAAATCTCGTTTAAGATCTGCTGGTACCCCTCCAGAAGTTTATCCTTATCCATAGCCGGAACAAAATTCATCGAATAATTGGTATTATCACCTCCTGATTCACCGGTTATCCTTCCTTCATTCCTGAGCCTCTGGTAAAGCTTCGACAGTTTCGGTGCATTAAGAAGCCCGACCATGGCAGTAATGATACCGCTTTTCTGTATGAAGTCGATCTGACGCTGAAAGATGTTGGGCGGATCACTGTCAAATCCGACGATGAAGCCGGCCATTACCTCCATCCCATGACGCTGTATCTGGTTTACACTTTCAATAAGCACCCTGTTATTGTTATGATGCTTGCTGCATTCCGTCAGACAGCTCTCCTCCGGAGTCTCAATTCCAACAAATACCTTTATAAAACCGGCCCTGGCCATCATCGACATAAGCTCCGGGTCGTCGGCCAGGTTTATTGATGCTTCTGTAAGAAACAAGAATGGATTGCCGTTCTTCTCCGTCCACTTTATTAAAGCAGGAAGCAAATCGTATTTCAGCTTCTTCTTATGACCTATGAAATTGTCATCAACAAAGAATACATTTCCTCTCCAGCCAAGTCTGTAAAGCTGATCCAGCTCTGCGATGATCCGGGCTGAGCTTTTTGTTCTTACCTTTCTTCCGTACAGGGCTGTAATATCGCAAAATTCGCAATCGTACGGACAGCCTCTCGAATACTGAAGCCCCGCAGTCGCATAATCAGAGGGTTTTATAAGTGAATAGTCAGGTATGGGTGACGAGTCCATATCTGCAAACCCGTCGGTCCGGTATATTCTTTGCGGAGTGCCACTAATAAGATCTCCTATGAATTGGG
>CAYRQY010000142.1:0-6721 GCA_964426435.1 uncultured Rikenellaceae bacterium
GGGACTTCCTCGTATGAATACAGTTTAAACGGGGCTCCCTTCCAGGGATCGGGAACTTTTACCGGACTTACTTCCGGGGTATATACGGTTATTATCCGTGATGCCAATAATTGCCTTGCAAATACAGAAGCCCTGGTGACACAGCCTTTTGCACCCCTTGCCGGATTGACAATGGCAGGAAATGTGCTTTGCTTTGGCGACGAAACGGGCAGTGTTGACCTGACAGTAACCGGAGGTACACCTCCTTACACTTTCCTGTGGAACAACGGGATGACCACAGAAGATCTGATAAATATACCGGCTGGTGCCTACACTGTTACCATAACCGATGCTAACGGATGCACGGCAACAGCAGGAGCAACGGTCACTCAGCCTTCAGCACCCGTTGAATCTGTGATCGCGGTCACTGACGTCCTTTGTCATGGTGATGCGACCGGCGCTATTAACCTGACTGTGTCAGGCGGCACTCCGCCCTATACATTCCTGTGGAGCAATGGTGAAACAACAAAGGATCTTGCCGGCATAACAGCAGGAAACTATACGGTAACCATAACCGATGCCAACGGCTGTGAGCTGATTGCCGCTGGAACGGTTACAGAGCCTGCGGCAGCATTATCCGGTACAGTCCTGATAACAAATGTCAGTTGTTTTGGCGGGAATGATGGGGCTGTAAACCTAACACCTGCAGGAGGAACAGCACCCTATTCCTTCCTCTGGAGCAACGGAGCATCAACGGAGGACATAACCGGTCTGGCGACCGGAAATTATGCTGTTGTGATTACCGATCAGAACGGATGCACAGCCACTGTAAATGCAACTGTTACGGAGCCGTCTGCTCCCCTGGCTGCAACAGCGGTCTCAGTTGATGTCCTGTGTTATGGTGACGAAACAGGAAGTATTGACCTTACAGTAACCGGGGGGACTCCGCCCTATACGTACCTCTGGAGCAACGGATCCACCACTGAGGATCTTGCTGATGTTGAAGCAGGCACTTACAGTGTAACCATCACCGATGCTAACGGATGTACAGCAACAGCCTCGGGGGTAATTAACCAGCCTGCTTCTGAACTTTCAGGCAGTGTGACTTCCCTGAGCGATGTGACCACTCACGGAGGGAACGACGGAAGCATAACCGCAACGGGTGCGGGAGGCACCCCGCCTTATGAGTACAGACTGGATTCAGGACCCTGGCAACCGTCAGGAACATTCGGATCGCTGACGGCAGGCTCCTATACAGTGACGATCAGGGACAATAACCTTTGCATCTTTGTTATTTCTGTTACAATTACTCAGCCCCCGCCGCCTCTCTCAGGCACAATAATATCACTCACCGATGTATCGTGCAACGGGGAGGACGACGGATCTGTAACAGCAGAAGGGTCAGATGGATATCCTCCCTATGAATACAGTATTGACGGAGGTCCCTGGCAGAGTTCCGGTACATTTAGCTCACTTCCGGCAGGCGATTATATTATTGCAGTCAGGGATGCATCCGCAGATATAATATATTTACCGGTTACGGTCACAGAACCTGATGAGCTGACTGTATCAGCAACCGGCACAGATATTGTCTGCAGGGGCAGCTCATCGGGCTCGGCCACAGCTGCAGTGAGCGGCGGCACAGGGCCATACAGTTACCTGTGGAGCACCCTTCCGGCGCAGACAGGCGCCACAGCCACCGGCCTGGCTGCAGGGAATTACACTGTAACAGTTACAGATGCCAACGGCTGCACTGAAACAGCATCAGTTACAATTACCGAACCTCCGACCAGCGTTGAGATTACCCTGGCAGCAGTCAATGTTTCATGTAATGGCGGAACAAACGGAAGCGCTTCAGTAACAGTTTCGGGAGGAAGTGCACCGTATACCTATTCGTGGAACACCTCACCTGTTCAGACCATACCTGCGGCAACAGGGCTAAGGGCGGGTAATTACACAGTCACGGTCACTGATAACGATGGATGCACTGCTGCGGGTTCCATCCAGATTACAGAACCTGCTCCCCTTGTAGTCCAGGCGGTAGTGAACAATGCTACCTGCCCCGACGAGTCTAACGGCTCACTGATCCTTTCAATCTCCGGCGGGACACAGCCTTATTCTGTCATCTGGTCCAACGGGGCTGCCACGCAGAACAGGATCAATCTTCCTCCGGGTACATACACGGCTGTTATTACGGACAACAACGGCTGCTCACAGTTCTACACCGGAGAGGTAGGCTTTATAGGCACCTTCAACTGCGTTGTGATACCGACCATCATCACCCCGAACAACGACGGATTCAATGATGAGTGGATAATATCAAACATTGACATTTACCCCGATGCGGAGGTTCTTGTTTTCAACCGCTGGGGACGACTCATCTTCAGGACGAAGAATATTTCTGCAAATCCGTGGGACGGAAGGTTTGAGGGAAGGCTGGTTCCGACCGACTCCTATAATTACATTCTGTACCTGAATGACGGATCGTCGCCCAGGACAGGAATAATCAGCGTAATCAGGTAATCCGGAAATATTATGAAGACCAAATATATGAGTTATTCACGACAGGCAATATCGCTTCTTACGCTTTGCTTAATCTCACTGCTCTCACAGGCACAGCAGGTACCGATGTACAGCCAGTACATCATGAACGGATTTCTTGTCAATCCATCCTTTGCAGGGCAGGACGGCTACACAACGCTGAATATCACTGCGAGGCAGCAATGGGTGGGACTTCCGTCCGCACCGGCAACATATGCCGCCAGTTTCCAGACACGCATCCTGAAGGACAGCTACATCTCGAAGTCGACAACCGTCCAGAGAAAGCTTGTGAGGCCCACACGCGGAGGAAGAGTCGGCATTGGAGGCTATGTTTTCAACGACCGAAACGGTATTATGAGAAGGACGGGACTGCAGGCACAATATGCATATCACATCCCGATTGGTGAGGACCCGGACTTTGCGAACAATCTTTCATTTGGCCTGGCACTTACAGCTTACCAGTATGCAATTGACACCGAGGGACAGATCTTTGACAGGAATGATCCCTACCTTAACGACTACGACAGGTCGGTATTCATACCAGATTTCAATTTCGGCGTCAGCTACACGACTGCCCGATATTACCTCGGATTTGCCATGACAAACATGATGAGGGGGACGGTGCTGTTTACCCAAAGCAATGCAACCAATATGAGATCAGAACTGGGGCACTATTACCTGACGGGAGGAGTGAAGATACCTCTTGGCGGTAACTGGGAGCTCGAACCTTCAGGCTTTCTGAAATCATCCGATCTGCTGATTGAATCCCTGCAGCTCGATCTTACTACAAGGATCTATTATAAAAACGATTACTGGGCCGGTGTATCCTGGCGGACCAACGATGCTGTTATAATGCTGGTCGGATTTAAATATGACCGTTTTCTTTTTGCATATGCTTTTGACTATACCCTTACAGATATCAGAAACCATAGCCTTGGATCTCACGAACTTACGCTGGCTCTGAAATTCGGCGAAAGTGCAAGGAGATACAGGTGGATCAATGCATATTAATGGAATAAATGAAAGGGTGACAATCACCCTGCTGCTGCTGTTCACATCATTTCAGGCGCTTCCGCAGGAGGAGAGAGTTCCTTCTGTGAGGTTTATGTTCTATAATGTTGAAAATCTTTTTGATATACACAATGATCCTCTTACAGCCGATGATGATTTCCTTCCATCAGGGGTAATGAGGTGGAGCTACTCCAGGTATAGGAAGAAGATAAACTCACTCTATAAAACAATAATCGCCGCAGGAGAGTGGGATCCCCCGGCAATTGTTGCACTCTGCGAGGTTGAAAACAGGAAGGTTCTGGAGGACCTTGCCGGTAATACCGGACTGGCAGCTTACGGATACGCCATTGCACATGAAGATTCGCCCGATCCGAGAGGAATTGATGTTGCTTTAATCTACAGGAAAACCTTTTTTGAGTTGCTCTCCTGCAAATCATTTGTTCCAGGCGGGTTTTCTGACGGTGGATTTACCTCACGAAGCGTTTTATACGTCAGGCTGGCGGCAGGAACCGACACACTACACATTATGGTATGCCACTGGCCGTCGAGAAGGGGAGGGGTCCTGGCAGGTGAGAGGGTAAGAAGCGCTATAGCTCAGATGGTGAAAGAGAAGGCCGATTCGATCTGCAGGCAAGGTTACGATGGTCAGAAACTGATTATCGCGGGTGATTTCAACGCAGCTCCCGAAGATCAGGTAATGAAGCTCCTTGTAAGTACACCTAACGGAACCGCGCCATTGCTGTTCAACCTGGCTGAGCCGCTGGCAGAAAAGGGCATGGGCACATACCGGTACATGGGGACCTGGGAGATGCTCGACCAGATTATCGTGTCGTCGGGACTTTTAAATGCTGAAATTGGACTAAGGACCGGTTATGATCACTTCAGGATCTTTTCTCAGGAATTCCTTATGAAGGACGATCCTCTATACCCGGGGAAATCGCCATGGCCGGCATACAGGGGATACCGGTATCAGGGAGGGTACAGCGATCACCTGCCCGGTATTCTTGATCTTCTGCTGGATTAAAATCGCCATCAACTGGCTTGAGTCCCAGTTCTTTGCCTTTGGTCAGCATCAGTTCGATGGCCGCATCATACTGGTTCGGAATCAGCCCGTCGAGAATAGCCTCCCTGATGGCATTCTTTATTATACCGACCTCTCTCCCTGGCCTGATCCCGAATCTCTTTATTATTTCGGTGCCATCTACAGGAGGCTGGAAATTTCTCAGTGCATCCTTCTCCTCAATCTCTTTGAGCTTTCTCCTTACAAGCCTGAAATTTTCAAGGTGCCTTGTCTTTCTCAGTTCATTCTTGGAGGTGATATCAGCTTCGCACAGCATCATCAGGTCGTCAATATCATCTCCCGCATCGAACAGCAGCCTTCTGATTGCCGAGTCGGTAACCTCTTCGCCTGACAGTACTATGGGACGAAGATGAAGATCTACCATTTTTCTGACATACTTCATCTTTTCATTAAGCGGCAGCTTCAGCCTCCTGAATATATCGGGGATCATCTTTCCGCCAACAAATTCGTGTCCGTGGAACGACCATCCTGATTCGGCAGTATACTTCTTGGTTATCGGTTTGGCTATATCGTGCAGCAGGGCTGCCCAGCGAAGCCAGAGATTATCTGTGTGCCTGCTGATATTGTCCAGCACCTTCAGTGAATGATGAAAATTGTCCTTGTGCCCTTTTCCTTCTTTCTTTTCAACTCCTTTAAGATTATCCACTTCAGGGAGGATAAGTCTCAGCAATCCGCTCTTTTCCATAAGCAGCAGGCCATAGGAAGGCTTATCACTCATCAGCACCTTGTTCAATTCTTCAACCGTCCGCTCGGCAGAGACAATCGAAATACGCGGTGCGTTTTTAACAATAGAGAGGAATGTATTCTCTTCAATGGAGAAGCCAAGCTGGCTGGCAAACCTGATTGCCCTCATCATCCTGAGGGGGTCGTCTGAAAATGTTTTATCAGGATCCAGAGGGGTTCTAATAATTCTGTTCCTGATATCTTCCATTCCTCCGAAAGGATCAAGAAAAGTACCGTAGCTTTCCCTGTTGATGCTTACCGCCAGGGCGTTAATGGTGAAGTCCCGCCTTTCCTGATCTTCTTTCAGGGTTGCTTGCTTAACCTCCGGTTTTCTTGAATCACTCCTGTAGGATTCCTTCCTGGCTCCAACAAATTCGAGTTCATACTCGTTGTGCCTGAACATTGCCGTTCCGAAATTCCTGAAAACGGTTACCCTGATTTCACTGCCAAGCTTTCCTGCCACCTTCCTGGCTACCCTGATGCCATTGCCGACAACCACTATATCGATATCCATACCAGGGTGGCGCCTTTCCATTATGCAATCCCGTATAAAACCTCCGATTACATAAACTTCTGCCTTTTCTTCGGATGCTGTCTCCGAGATAAGCTCAAATATTTTGTCATTCAGGCATCTATGCATACCGGATAAAGAAGGTAGTTAAAATAGTTATGACAAAGTTACAATTAATAGCGTATTTTTTATTACATTTTCGGAACTCAGTGAGCAGGGAATCATACGCCGGAAGGCTTGCTTGAACAAAAATGTGCAATGGCTGTTAACGGATAAAAAACATTATGATAGAGCATTTGACCAAAGAGACCTTCATAACAAAGGTGTTTAATTACGAAACCAACAAGGAATGGAAGTTCGAGGGTGACAAACCCGCAATAATTGATTTTTACGCAGACTGGTGCGGACCATGCAAAATAGTGGCCCCGATACTTGAGGAACTTGCACAGGAATTTGACGGCAAATTAGATATTTATAAGGTTAATACCGAAGAGGAGCAGGAGCTTGCCGCAGTATTCGGTATTCGCAGCATTCCCTCATTTCTCTTTATCCCGGCTGACGGACAGCCTCAAATGGCCATGGGAGCACTGCCGAAGGATACTTTTATCCGCGCTTTCAAAGATGTCCTGGGTGTTGAAAAATAATGAATAAAAAGATTGATTTTGTTCATAAAAAGAGGGTTTAAAATGTAACATTTGGCTTTTCCATGCGTTTAATATAAGAAAGATGTAATCAGATTACATGTTTTTTCATGGATTTAGGTTTAGGGTAGTAAAGTTAGAGATCAGGATCGCCAGATCCTGATCTTTTTTATGCCAGGTCTTTGAAGATATTGTTGATCTCCTCCTCGGCGGTTTTAAGTTTTTTCTGACATT
>CAYRQY010000143.1:0-6666 GCA_964426435.1 uncultured Rikenellaceae bacterium
ACCTGCGAACCTGACTGATAATAATCCGGTACGAAATGACGGAACGATCCGTTTACAAGCTTGTCGTATTTGTACATTCTGCCTCTTTCAAGTGAGATTGCCTTAAGCTGCTTCTGGAAAGAGGCGCTTCTTCCCCGTCCGGATTCAGTAAGGGCTGTTTCCGTCAGCACTGCCTTGCCTTCGAGATACCATAACGGTAAAAGGGCAGATACAACACCGGGGAACTGCTCTCCCAGGAAAACCGACATGAAACCCGAGAATCCTTTATTCAGGGTCTCCATCTGAAGTACATGGGTGAGTTCGTGGATTGCCAGCTGCCTGTTGTTATCGAGGGGGAGCGAGTTCTGTTCAGGCGTCGGAAAGATCTCCATCCTCCGTGGAGCCCAGGCAACATAACCGTTCGACTGGGTAGTGTGGTTGTGAATGATTACCGGTATTGTGAACCTTTTTTCAGGGAAGAAAGTGGTGAGACGGGAGTAAGCCTCATCAAGCGATCTGGCAAAATCGATACCAGCCTTACCGTATGTCTCGGGGTAGATTACCCTGAATTTACCCGTCCTTATCTGGAGCCATTTCAGCGACGCGGGATCCTGCCCAGTGTCGTAATACTGCCCTGACAGTACCGGGAAGATTAAGAGCATTATGATAAGGAGAAGAGCCTGCCGGAACTTCATAAAATCCATTTACGCAAATTTAGTAAAATAAGTGAGTTTAACCCTCTGACAGCGGGGTTCGAAAAAATTCAGTATTTTCGTCGGATGTTCCACAACCGGACCTCTTTCCGGAAATTTTTCAGCGGATGAAAAAATACACTCTGATCAACAACATCACCGGATGGGCAGTCTTTCTGGCATCAGCCGTTACATACCTGTTAACGATCGAGCCGACCGCAAGCCTTTGGGATTGCGGTGAGTTCATCGCATCGGCCTACAAGCTTCAGATCGGACATCCCCCGGGTAATCCGGTCTTTATGGTACTGGCCAATTTCTTTACCATTTTTGCTGCAGGAGATGTCACAAGGGTTGCCGCCACAGTGAATGCACTCTCTGCGCTTGCAAGCGCATTTACGATTCTTTTTCTTTTCTGGACTATCACACACCTGGCAAGGAAAATACTGTGCAGAATTCCGGAACAATTCACAACAGGCAGGATTATCGCCATAATGGGTGCCGGAACAGTTGGAGCCCTGGCCTACACATTTTCAGATTCCTTCTGGTTTTCTGCCGTCGAAGGGGAAGTCTACGCCTCTTCATCCTTCTTTACCGCACTGGTATTCTGGGCAATACTTAAATGGGAGGATGTGGCTGACGAGGAGCATGCCGACAAGTGGATAATACTGATAGCATTTCTCATGGGACTCTCAATCGGCGTTCACCTGCTGAACCTGCTTACAATACCGGCCCTTGTGCTTGTTTACTACTTCAGGAAGTTTGAATTCTCACCGAAAGGATTGCTCTACTCACTTCTGATATCCTTCCTTTTGCTTGCTCTTCTGCTCTACGGAGTCCTGCCGGGAATAATAACGATATCATCGCGGCTCGACCTCCTTTTCGTCAACTCATTCGGTCTTCCCAAAAACAGCGGGATGATCTTCCATGCACTTCTCCTTGTACTGTTCTTCACACTGGCGATAAGGGCGACACTATTCAGGAACGACAATAAACTGACGGGTGCCCTGGCGGGAATTGCCCTGCTGCTTTCGGGAATATGGGTTATCTCAGGATCGCTGGCACTTAATCTTGCCGTTCTGGCCGGTATTGCGGCAACAGCCTGGTATCTTGCAAAAAAGAACAAAAGAGTCCTGAATACGGCACTTACCATTATAATGGTGATCCTGATAGGCTATTCATCAAATGCAATAATTGTTATAAGGTCTTCGGTAAATCCGCCGATTAACGAGAACCATCCCGACGATCCTTTCAGTCTCCTCTACTTCATCAACAGGGAGCAGTACGGAAACCGCCCCCTGTTCAGGGGACAGTATTATAATGCCCCGGTGGTCGATTATGCTGAAGGCCGTCCGAGGTATGTCTATGAAGATGGTAAATATATTATCACCCACAAATCTTCGGAACATATCTATGATGAGAGATTCCTGACCCTCTTTCCCAGAATGTGGAGCAATGAGAGCGGCCATGTACAGGTCTACGAAGAGTGGGGCAAGGTAAGGGGATCTCCTGTCCAGATAACCGATCAGTCGGGAGAGAAGAGAATAGTAAGGAGACCCACTTTCGGAGAGAACCTCAGGTTCATGTTCTCCTATCAGTTCGGCTTTATGTATTTCAGGTACTTCATGTGGAACTTTGCCGGGAAACAGAACGACACCCAGGGCACGGGAGGGGCCGTTAACGGCAACTGGATCTCAGGGATCAGGTTTCTTGACGAGCCGAGGGTGGGCACTTCCGATCTGCCGGAGAGCATGAAAAACGACACTTCGCGCAATAAATATTACCTCCTGCCTCTTCTGCTGGGACTTGTAGGGCTGTTTTATCACCTTAACCGCGACTATAAGAACTGGTGGATAATAATGTTCCTTTTCGTGATGACAGGCCTTGCGATTGTTTTTTACCTGAACCAGACTCCCAATCAGCCGAGGGAACGTGACTATGCATACGCCGGTTCATTCTACTTCTTTGCCGTATGGATAGGACTGGGGGTGCTGGCGCTTTTCGAGCTCCTGTCGAAGGTGACAGGTGAAAAAATCGCGGCGCCGGCCGCGGGAGTGCTCTGCTTCCTCGCGGTTCCCTTAATCATGGGAGCCGAAAACTGGGACGATCACGACAGGTCAGGAAGATACCTGGCAAGGGACGTTGCATTCAACTATCTCAACTCCTGTGCGCCCAATTCCATACTATTTACCAATGGCGATAACGACACTTTCCCGTTATGGTACGCCCAGGAGGTCGAGGGAGAAAGGACCGATGTGCGGGTTTGTAACCTTATGCTTCTCAACACCGACTGGTACATAAGCCAGATGAAGCGAAAAACATACGAATCAGATCCCCTCCCGATATCCCTGCCTGTTCAGAAATATTACGACGGGATAAACAACCAGGTCTTCATCGTGGAAAGGACAAAGGACCCGATTGATGTATCGGTGGTTATCGAATGGGTGAAAAGCGATAACAAGGCTACAAAAGTGCAGGTATCGGCAACTGAAATGCTCGATATCATACCCGGACGAACAATAAGGATACCGGTCGACCGCGATAAAGTGATTGCTTCAGGTACGGTTAAGCCCGGGGATGCAGATAAGATAGTGCCATATATCGACATAAACCTGAAAGGAAGCTATATTCTTAAGAGCCAGCTTATCGTTCTCGATATTCTCGCCAATAACAACTGGGAAAGACCGGTATATTTTGTTACAGGGTACCACGACGATGCTTTCGGACTCGAGGAGTATTTTCAGCTGGAAGGGCTGGCTTACAGACTTGTGCCGATAATAGGTCACAACAGAAGCTGGGTGGATTACGGCCGTATCGATACGGAAATATTGTACGATAATATGATGAACAAGTTCGTATGGGGTGGCTCAAACGACAGCAGGGTAAACCTCGATCACCATCATTTAAGGACGCTGATAGTCATCAAGTCGCGCCTCAACCATGCAAGGCTGGCTAAAACCCTTGCTGCCGAAGGAGAGAATGAAAAGGCTGTTGAAGTCCTGGACAGGTGCGTATGGTTATTCCCGGCCGACAGAGTGCCGCACGATCCCTATTCGCCCGATATCGTTGAAGCATATTTTGCGGCGGGAGACAACGAAAAGGCTGTTGCACAGACAAAAGATCTGAGGGATTATTACTTTGAAAGGCTTGACTATTACCTGCGACAGAGCCCGTTTATTATCGGATCGGCACAGTATGAGATACAGACGGCAATACAATACACCTCAAGAGTGGCAAACTTCTGCATGACATACGGTGAGAACGAACTGGCCGATGAGATAAACGGAAGGCTGGAAGCCTACTATTCGGAATATGTGGGAAAACAAAGAATGTTTGACAGGTAGAAATCAGAAGGAACCGCGTTCGGCCTTTACCATCGACTCCTGCTTGAGATACTTTTCCAGCAGCGAATAAAGAGTTTCAGGATATATCGGTTTAAGAATATACTCATTGCATCCTGCGATGAAGGCTTCACTTTTCGACTGTTCCGACGAATAGGCGGTTATCATTAATACAGGAACATTCTTTCTCTCCTTCCTGAATGCCCTTGCACAATCGATCCCATTTACCAGGGGTATGAGAAAATCCATTATAACAAGATCGATAACCTGGTCTTTTTGTCCTGAGTATTCGATAAAATCCTTGCCTGTACGGAATATTTTTACACTGGCACCCGAGCTTCGGAGAATGGTTTCGTAATACCTTATGGAAGGTACGTCATCCTCAACAACCGCAATATTTTTGTTATTAAGTTCTAAATCACTGAAATTCAACATCATTATCAGATAGGTTTAGGCCTGTATAAAATTACGATAAGCTGCCAATGACAAATGACAAAACCCCTTCAGTTATAAACATTTTTTCAACAAGAATTGTGCATAAGTTAAGAAAGAAATAGTGAAAAAGCAACTATTTCCGCAGGAATTTTTAACGGCACTCCCAGGTTTCCCGGATATTGCCGATGATTACGTCCTTTGCCGTCTCAATTGCAATCAGATCAGTATTGCAATACTCTCTTTCCGGGCCTTCCCAGATGAGTGCGCCCTGATCATACCTTAACTGCCTGCATATTTTACAATTAGTCAGAGGTTCGCACGAATTGAATGTTATTGCAATAACTATAAAAAGCCCGGCTGATATGATTTTCCTTCTCATAAGATTCTCTTTTCGGATCAATTTTTTTCAGTGATCTTTCCCTTTAACGTGAAATTTGCTAAAAGAGTGTTGACATTGATTGGAATTGTGTTGCAGAATAAAAATTTATATCTACTTTAATGCATCAAAATGTTAAAACTGCAGTCATTTATTCGGATGTTAATAATATTACCAGAAATAACTTACGATCATGGAAGATTCAAAAATGAGAAAGCATGTGACAATAGTGGGAGCTTTGCATATTGGCTTCGGTATACTGGGTCTGATTGGGGCTCTTGCCCTCTTTTTTGCGCTTAACTTTGCAAAGGGTTTTGTTTCCGGGGAAGAGATACCAACGATGGTTCTGGGATTCCTCTCCCTGAGCCTGCCGCTCCTTGTAGGTTTTATGTCAACCCTGGGTCTTGTTGGGGGTATAGGACTGCTCTCATACCAGCCATGGGCAAGATATCTTGTTATTGTCGTGGCAGCGCTCGGCTGCCTCAATATCCCCATCGGAACCCTTAAGGGGGTTTATTCCCTGTGGGTGCTGCTGCAGGACGAAACGATCAAACTGTTTGAGGTGAGGTAATAATTGTGGGGGCGTAGCATGCTACGCCCCTGCCATATACATATTTTTTCTGTTTTATTTGAACGACAGATTTCTAATCTGTAAATTGTCGGCAAAAACATCAATATGGCCGACGACAATAAAATTATATTTTCGATGTACAGGGTTGGAAAGATCTTCCCACCCCACCGCCAGGTCCTGAAGGATATCTCCCTCTCATTCTTCCTGGGCGCCAAAATTGGGATCATCGGGCTCAACGGATCAGGCAAGTCAACCCTTCTGAAGATAATAGCAGGTGCTGAGAAGGAATACCAGGGCGAGGTCACCTTTCTGCCCGGATATTCAGTCGGGCATCTTCCCCAGGACCCTCTTCTCAACGAAACCCGGACAGTACGGGAGATCGTTGAGGAGGGTGTGCATGAGATAATGGAGATCATGAGGGAGTATGAAAATATCAATAACAGCTTTGGCGATCCTGAGGTGTATGAGAATCCTGAAAGGATGCAGGAGCTGATGGACAGGCAGGCAATTCTCCAGGAGAAGATCGAATATCACGACGGATGGAACATCGATCACCGCATTGAACGGGCAATGGATGCACTCAGATGCCCGCCGGAGGATACACCTGTAAATATCCTGTCCGGAGGTGAGAGAAGGCGCATCGCTCTCTGCAGGCTTCTCCTGAAGCAACCCGATATTCTGCTTCTGGATGAGCCCACCAACCACCTCGACGCCGAATCGGTGCAATGGCTTGAAACAACCCTCAGGCAATACAAGGGAACGGTTATATGCATAACCCACGACAGGTACTTCCTCGATAATGTCGCAGGATGGATCCTCGAACTCGACAGGGGCGAGGGCATACCATGGAAAGGCAATTACTCATCGTGGCTGGAACAGAAGGCAAAACGCCTCGAGATAGAGGAGAAGGGCAATGTCAGGAGAAGAAAGATCCTTGAGAGGGAGCTCGAATGGGTCCGCATGTCCCCAAAAGCCCGCCATGCCAAATCAAAAGCCAGGCTCGGGGCATATGAGAACCTTCTTAACCAGGATGTAAAGGCAAAGGAGGAAAAGCTCGAGATCTTCATCCCCAATGGCCCGCGACTGGGAGATAAGGTAATTGCGGCATCAAAAGTTGCCAAATCGTTTGGTGATAAACTGCTTTTTGAAGACCTTGAATTCAGCCTTCCGCCTAACGGAATAGTGGGAGTGATTGGCCCGAACGGTGCAGGAAAAACCACTCTCTTCAGGATGATAATGGGCCAGGAAAAGCCCACAAAAGGCGAGTTTAAGATC
>CAYRQY010000144.1:0-6635 GCA_964426435.1 uncultured Rikenellaceae bacterium
CGCAAACGGGTTGTATATCATAAACGATATGGTCGACGGAGTTCCGGGTGTTACGGTAAGCGACTATACGTATATCGGACAGGCCCAGCCCAAATTGACTTATGGCATTGACAACTCAATTTCATACAAGAATTTTGAACTGTCGTTTTTCTGGAGAGGCGTTTACGGGAACGATGTACTGAACTTCTCAAAAATGTCTTATGCAACAACACAGTGGTTGCCAGGGGCCAATGTACTTCGCGATGCCCTCACACTGGGACTGGCGCAGAGCCCGTTCTATAACAGCTTCTATATCGAGAAAGGATCCTTTGCGAGACTTGAGAATATTACCTTTGGATACACGTTTAATCCAAATGTTCTGGGCATTTACAGGACCCGGCTCTATTTCACGGGCAATAACCTGTTGCTCCTGACGAAGTATAAAGGAGTTGATCCTGAAGTGCCAATGAGCGGACTTGATCCCGGTGTGGAAGGAAGGGAATATTATCCGAAATCAAGGACCTATGTGTTTGGTATAAATGTGAGTTTCTAACAATCTAAATTACAAGTATATATGAAAAGACGAATTATTTATATACCGTTAACGCTGATTCTTGTTTTCATGACAGTGGGCTGTACGGAATGGCTGGATGAGAAAGTTTACACCCAGTTGCCTGTAGCCAGTTACGGAAAAACAGAAGCAGAGGTGAACTCGTTGATAGCTCCCATTTATACAGGTCTCAGAAGTGCCAATAATCCCATTTCCATATCGGAAAACGCTTCAGACATGGCAATTGTACCGACAAGAAGAGGCGGAGACTGGTGGGATGGAGGCCTGTATAAAGAACTGAGGCTTGCAAAATGGACTCCGAGAACAAGCCAGGTTGTAAGTTACTATAATGCATGCATGCAGCGTATTTCGCAGGCAAACCAGATATTGTTCCTGATCGATAACGCAGACGGAATTACCGATAAAGTTCCCTACCAGGCTCAGATCAGAGCTGCAAGGGCATTCTGGTATTATCAGCTTATAGATTACTATGGCAACGTTCCTATTGTTACAGATTTTGCCGACCTGTCAAAACCATCCACAAAAACCAGGGCGGAGGTATACAATTTTGTTATCTCTGAACTTAATGACATTAAGGATATCATCCGGTCGGATGTCAGCCCTGCGAGTTATGGCAAATATACAAAGGGAGTGGTTTACACAATTCTCGCAAAAATGTATCTGAATGCCATGGTCTGGAACCCTGCCGGCGGACCAAAATGGCAGGAATGCATTAATGCATGCGATGTTGTTATGGGGCTGCCATACCAGCTGGTATCCAACTGGAACGATAATTTCAAGGTTCAGAATAAGAACTGTCCTGAGCATATTCTGGCAGCAATCAACAGCCCGTCAGCGGGTAAGGGAGTACTTGCATGGACACTCCATTACCTCGATTACCTTGCTCTTGGAACCACAAGACGCGGAAACAATGGAATCTCCGGAATGCCTGATTATGTCAGACAATTTGACCTGGACGACAAGCGCAGGGGGGATGATGCTGATCACAAACCAGGGACCTTCCTGATAGGTCCGATGATAGATGTCAGTACAGGCCAGGTTATTAATACTGCACACGGACGACCATTGATCCATACTATTGACATTACGATGATATATGGTATCGATGCGGACGGCTGGGGTCAGGCTGAACAGGAAGACGGGGCACGGTGCTTTAAGTGGGAGATCGAGAAAGGCGTAAACTATATGCAGAATGCAAGCGCGATCTTCAGGCTGGCCGATGTCTACCTGATGAAGGCAGAGTCTCTGGTCAGGCTGAACCAGGACAACGAGGAAGCCACAAGACTTGTTAATGAAATCAGGAAGAGAGCATTTGACGATCCCGCCAAGCTAAAGACCAGCGTCACACTGGATGATATTTATCTTGAAAGACGCCTGGAGCTGGCATGGGAATCTGTTTCAAGACAGGATATGATACGTTTTGGAACATTCCTCGATCCGATACCCGGGTGGAGAAGTGAAATTCCTGCATTCCGGTTGTTGTACCCGATTCCTCAGGCTGCATTGGATGCAAATCCAAACCTTATTCAGAACCCGGGCTATTAAAAAAAGTTAAAACTATGCCTTACCTTGTTCTTTGAATAAAAGGTTGCTATTTTTGAGAGGGTGTATTTAAGCCTGTTTTTTCAATCATCAGGAAATACACCCTCTCTTTATTTTGAATTAACGGATGATGGATTTAATTTTCCATCGATATCCTGGATTGGGAATTATGCAATAAATATCAATTAATATTACTAACTGAAACCTCTTTAGAAATGAAACACTTATTGATTATCAGTCTTTTACTCTGCATTTTCATAATTGCCCCTGCACAGCAGCAGCAGAGAACCGGCCAGCCAGCACAGGCCGGCCAGACCGGACAGGCACAACAGCAGCGCCCTGTGGATCCCAACAGGATGACACCGGGCATGACGGAGATAATGGAACCAAAAGTGCCGGTCATCCGGCCCGGTGCCAGGAATGATCTGCCTCCCTCTGACGCTATAATACTCTTCGACGGAACCGATGTCAGCAAAGAGTGGACCGACAGGGCCGGAAATCCTACGAAATGGATAGTTCAGAATAACGAACTGGTGTGTGTTAAAGGATCAGGTATTATCAAGACCAGGAGGAAATTCAATGATTTCCAGCTCCATATAGAGTGGAAAGCTCCTTCTGAAGTTATTGGCGACGGTCAGGGAAGGGGAAACAGCGGCGTTTACCTCCAGGAGCTGTATGAGGTACAGGTCCTCGACAGTTACGAGAACGAAACCTATCCCCAGGGTCAGGCCGGCAGTCTTTATAAGCAACACTCACCTCTGGTGAACGTGTCGAGAAAACCGGGCGAATGGCAGACATACGATATTATCTACACCGCACCAAGATGGTACGACAACGACAGTACACGATATTTCTCACCACCAAGGGTGACCGTCCTGCACAACGGAGTGCTTATCCAGAATAATGTCAGCCTGAGAGGCCCCACACTCTATATCGGAATACCTGAATATGCAATCAGAAAACATGGCCCGATGTCGCTTGTCCTTCAGGATCACGGGAATCCTGTTGCTTTCAGAAACATCTGGATAAGAGAACTCTAGATTTGCAACAAATATAATTTTGGTTTGTTGACAGTACATTCAATTTGAAATTACTATTTTTATAACATCAATTAAATTTATAATACCTGAAAATATGAAACAAAACTCAAAGAACATTACACGCCGGTCATTTATTGGCACAACCGGTGCTGTTGCTGCAGGTCTGACGATTATCCCGTCCTCTGTTGTCAGTGGAATCGGCAATCAGGCAAGACCCAGCGATAAGCTGAACATTGCCGTTGTCGGAATTGGAGGAATGGGTAACTCAAACATGCGGGCAGTAGCCGGAACTGAGAATATTGTTGCACTGTGCGATGTAGACTGGGGATATTCAAAGAAGATCTTTGAAGCTTACCCGAATGCCAAGCACTACTGGGATTGGCGCAAGATGTACGATGAAATGGGTAAATCGATCGATGCGGTTATAGTTGCAACTGCCGACCATACTCATGCTATTATTTCTGCAGTAGGAATGGAGATGGGTAAACATTCGTACGTTCAGAAGCCCCTTACCCACTCGGTTTATGAATCGAGGCTGCTTACAAAACTTGCCGCCAGGAATAAGGTGGCAACATCAATGGGCAACCAGGGCTCTTCCGGTGAGGGTGTTAACCTTACAACAGAATGGCTCCAGGCAGGAGAGATAGGCGAGGTAACAAAAGTCGAGGCTTTCACTGACCGCCCGATATGGCCGCAGGGACTTAACCGTCCGGCAAAGGGAGAATGGGTTCCCGATACACTTAACTGGGATCTCTTTATAGGACCAGCACAGATGCGTCCATACCACAGCATTTATACTCCATGGAACTGGAGAGGCTGGTGGGATTTCGGAACAGGCGCTCTGGGCGATATGGCATGCCATATTCTTCATCCTGTTTTCAAAGGCCTTAAGCTGCAGTACCCGATAAGGGCACAGGGAAGCTCAACACTCCTGCTGACCGACTGCGCTCCGAATGCACAGATGGTGAAGCTGGTTTATCCGGCCAGGCCAACCCCGCGCGGTTCAAAAATGAGATACCCCGAAGTTGAGGTTATCTGGTACGACGGAGGATTGCAGCCTCCAAAACCGGCAGGATGGCCGGCAGGTAAAGATATGAACAACGCCGGAGGTGGTGTTATATTCCATGGTACAAAAGATAAACTGATAGCAGGATGCTACGGAAGAGATCCATGGCTGCTCTCAGGCCGTGTGCCTAATGTTCCCAAAACAGAAAGAAGGCTTCCCGACAAGGTCAGCCACGAGATGGATTGGGTACGTGCATGCAAGGAGAGCCCCGAAAGCAGAGTCCCGACCAAATCAGATTTTGCGGAAGCTGGTCCGTTCAACGAGATGGTTGTGATGGGCGTTCTGGCTGTCAGACTGCAGGGCCTTAACAAGGAGCTCGAGTGGAATGGTGAGAGAATGGAATTCACCAATATCAGCGACACCGACAGAGTAAGAATCTGTATAGAGGATGCATTTACAATCGAGGACGGTCATCCCACATTCACAAAGAAGTGGACCGACCCGATGAACGCCAAGGAATTTGCAGCAGAAATGGTAAGGCACACCTACCGCAAGGGATGGTCGCTGCCTGCTATGCCTGCATAGTACATTATGTGAATTAATTAAGTGGTGACGCATATCAATGCGTCACCACTAATTATTATAAACTAATAACATATTAATTATGAAGCTGTTAAATACTTTATTATCACTGATTATTATTGTTGGAGTTGCTTCATGCGGACAAAAAGGCAAGAAAGCCGCAGAAGCGGATAAGGATGAAGGATGGACCTACCTTTTTGATGGTACATCAACTGCAGGATGGCGCGGATATGGCAAGCCGGCATTCCCTGAGAAGGGGTGGGTTATCGAGGATGGCACACTCCGCTGTATCGGTTCAGGAGCCGGTGAGGCAGGAGGAGAAGGCGGAGATATTATCTACGACAGAAAGTTCGGAAACTTTGAGTTATCTCTCGAATGGAAAATATCCCCGGGAGGCAACAGCGGCATCTTCTTCCTGGCACAGGAGATCCCTGGTGAACCAATCTACAAATCTGCTCCTGAGATGCAGATACTCGACAACGACAAGCATCCTGATGCCATACTCGGGGTTGATGGTAACCGCAAGGCAAGTTCGCTCTACGACCTTATTCCGGCCGTTCCCCAGAACACAAAACCTGCTGGAGAATGGAACCAGGTAGGAATCCTTGTTTACCAGGGAACTGTCGTCTTCAGATCAAACGGAGCTAATGTCGTGGAATTCCATCTGTGGACTGACGACTGGAAGAAAATGGTCGAAAACTCCAAGTTCAGGGATTGGGAATGGTTCGTGAATCCGGCCAGGGAAGGCTATATAGGCCTCCAGGACCATGGCAACGATGTCTGGTTCCGCAACATCAGGATCAGAGAGTTATGATTCAACAAGGGCATCCCATGGGATGCCCTTGTTTCAAGGGGCATCCCATGGGATGCCCTTATTGGATTCAGAGGAGGCATCCCGCAGGATGCCCTTGTTTTATGATCCCGCCTGCCCCTTCAGGCCAATCTCCTCAGCCACCTGCCTCATCCCTATGATGCAGTCTGTAATCAGCTCATCGAGAGTGACGCCAAGCATCTCTGCACCCTTTTCGATAACCGATCTGTCAACTCCGGCAGCAAACCTTTTGTCGTTCCATTTCTTGCGCACTGAGCGTGCTTCCATGTCGAGCACACTCCTTGAAGGTCTGACAAGGGCGCTGGTTGCAACAAGCCCTGTTAACTCATCAACGGCAAAAATAGTCTTTTCAAGTCGTGTAACAGGCTCAACATCTGTCGCCAACCCCCATCCATGGCTGAGCACAGCCCTTATATATTCCGGCGGCCATTGATTCTCTGTGAGTATCTTCTCAGTCATTTTACAGTGCTGATCAGGATAGAGTTCCCAGTCGAGATCATGAATGAGGCCGATAATACCCCATTTCTCGGGGTCCTCACCTGCTTTCCCTGCCATATGCCTCATAACCCCTTCTACCGCCAGTGCATGCCTGAGATGACTTTCTGACTTGTTGTACTTCTTTAACAGCTCAAGCGCCTCAGCGCGTGTGGGAACATATGTTGCCATGTTATATCCTATTTTATTTTTACAAGCGAGATGCTCTTTCTGAAGTTACCACCCCTCAGGTTCAGATAATAAACACCCTGACTCAGATGATGTGTATTAAGTGTGATGGTGTTTTCACCGGTAACCAGATTAACCTTCCTGTCATATACCTTCCGGCCGGAAGTATTCGTCAGTGTCAGGCTTGCTTCACCAGCCACGTGGGAATTAATAAACAGGTCAATCTTTTCATTGAACGGATTGGGAAAAGCCGTGAATGATTCAGCTATTCGGGTGTTCTCTATAAGGATGGAAAGTGTGTCGTTATGAACATAATCGTCGCTGATGCCTGAGACAAAGACAGTGAGATCGTAAATGCCGTATTGGGAGAGGTCAGCCTTCGTATTGAACGTGACGCTTAATGAGTCGCTTTGGGGGAGG
>CAYRQY010000145.1:0-6613 GCA_964426435.1 uncultured Rikenellaceae bacterium
TTCCCCTGGCAGTTTTCGCAACCGCTCCCTGCTGTTTTCCGCTATTTCAGGTAATGTAACGGGTCCGGATAATCTTTCTCCGTTTTCCTTAACTTTACTGAGAAGCGGCTCCTTTCTGCTGCCGCCGACATGAAGCGATTTAAGAGGATAGTAAGGATGGTACATCATCTCAACATCCTGTTCTTCCCGCAGGGCAATAGCATCAGCTCCGGCAAAATTGCCGCCGTTGTCAGTAATCCTGAAGACCTGTTTGCTGTGAGGCAAAGTTATTTTGACCACGCTTTCAGATACTTTTATGCGTGGCTTACCGTTTGCATGGGCCAGCTTATAAACCCCATCCAGTGCGGCATCTGGGAAGCCGGTCACCAGGCTTGTGCCCACACCGAAAATATCTATCGGGGCCCCCTGTTCAAGCAGGCTTTTAATGATATGTTCATCAAGCTGGTTCGAGACAGCAATCTTAACATACTGCAGACCAGCATTGTCCAGCATCTTACGGCTCTCCCTGGCAAGATATGCCAGGTCTCCGCTGTCAAGTCTTATTCCGGCCAGCCGGCACCCGTTCTCTTCCATTTTTTTTGCCGTTGTGATGGCATTTGGAATCCCGCTTTTCAGTGTGTCGTAGGTATCTGCCAGCAGCACGCAGCCTTCGGGTTGTACTTCGGCGAAATGATTAAACGCGGTCAGCTCATCATCATAGCTTTCTATATATGAGTGTGCCATGGTACCGGAAACCGGGATGCCATAATCGCGGCCGGCACGAACATTGCTGGTCGCATCGGTTCCGCCTATAAAGGCTGCCCTGCTTGCAGAATAGCCTCCGGCTCCCTGCGCCCTCCGCAAGCCGAAGTCGATCAGCATACGCTCCCCTGCAGCCTGTCTCATGCGGCTGGCCTTGGTAGCAATAAGGCTCTGAAAATTGAGGATATTAAGCAATATAGTTTCAACTATCTGCGCTTCAATAATATTGGCTTCAACCTGAAGGACAGGCCTGACTGGAAATACCAGGTCACCCTCCCTAGATGAATAAACATTACCCAGGAATCTGAAATCCTTAAGATAACGGATGAAATCCTCATGGAATCCTTTCTCCTGCAAATATACCAGGTCCTCCTCATCAAACTTCAGGTCCCTGAGAACATCCATCAGATCCTCCAGGCCGGCAAATATTGCATACCCCCCGCTGAAAGGAAGCCTGCGGAAGAAGTAATCGAAAACCGCTCTTGCCTCTTTCCTGCCTTTCATAAAATACGCCTGGGCCATTGTTAACTGATAATGATCAGTATAGCTTGCGGTATAAAGTTTATCCTGTAACATGATTGCTGATTCCTTCCGGGCCTCTTTTAATTAATAACAATTTAATGCTCTGGTTGTTTCAATACCAAATTTTCGTATTTTGTATTGCCTAAAATCAACAGAACCTGTCCGATCAATAAACCTGGTTAACAATGAGATATACCTGGCTTCCAATCACCCTCATCATCCTGTGGTCCTGCTCTCATAACAACGATGAGACAAAGATACAAAACCTTCGCTGTGAATATTTGATCAATCCCATCGGGATAGATGCTGAAAATCCGCGGTTTACCTGGCAGATGTTATCCGGCAGCCGCGGCGCGGAACAAACGGCTTACAAGATATACGTGGGCACCGACTCTGCCGCAGTTGCTTCAGGCAGTGGTAACCTATGGGAATCAGGAAGGGTGAAAAGCTCAACTATCCCTGCCGTTTATGCAGGCGCCCCCCTTCAGCCCTTTACAAGATATTACTGGAGTGTAACGGTTCAGATGAAAGATGGCGGCTGGACAAACCTTTCTGAGTGCGCATCGTTCGGGACCGGATTTATGAATAAAGCAAACTGGAAAGGGCACTGGATAACAGATACCTATGATTACAACCTGAAGCCTGCCCCGTATTTCAGGAAAGAATTCACAATTGACAGGAAGATAAGCTCTGCCACAGCCTATATTGCCGTGGCCGGTTTATATGAGCTCTCAGTGAACGGGGAAAAAATAAGTGACCATCGTCTCGATCCCATGTATACCCGCTTCGACCGCCGCACTCTTTATGTAACCCACGATGTTACGGGTGAGGTTAAACCGGGGGTAAATGCAATCGGTGTGTTGCTTGGCAACGGATGGTACAATCACCAGTCAACCGCTGTATGGTATTTCGACAAGGCACCCTGGCGCGCCAGGCCGAAATTCTGTATGGACCTGAGGATCACCTACGAAGACGGCACCGAAGATATAATTGCCACCGGGCCGGACTGGAGAACCTCACTTTCACCCGTTATCTTCAACAGCATCTATACAGCCGAACACTATGATGCCCGCCTTGAAAAACCGGGATGGGATGCACCCGGGTTTGACGATTCGAAATGGAGGAACTCACTTAATACCGGAACCCCTTCAAAGAACATAACAGCACAGGTACTTCACCCGATACGCAATGTGCAGGAATTATCCGCCAGCGAAATGGTGAAGTTCAGCAACAGGAATTATCTCTTCGATTTCGGAAGGAACATTTCCGGGGTGGTAAAAATAAAAGTATCAGGAGAAGCAGGTACAGAGGTAAGGCTTATCCACGCAGAGAGACTTGATCCTAAAGGACATGCCGATCTGTCCAACATCGATGTCCATTATCGCCCTACAGACGACACCGATCCCTTCCAGACCGATATTCTGATTCTCAGCGGCACCAAAGAGGATCTCTTCATGCCGCGCTTTAACTACAAGGGATTCCAGTATGTGGAAGTGGTTGCCGACAGGCCTGTAGAGTTAACCAAAGAGAGCATGAAGGCATACTTTATGCATAGTGACGTTCCACCCGTGGGAAGAATAAGCTCTTCGAACAATACCCTTAACAGGATCTGGATGGCTTCAAACGCATCATATCTGGCAAATCTGTTCGGCTATCCCACCGACTGCCCCCAGCGCGAGAAAAACGGCTGGACGGGAGATGCTCACATCGCCATCGAAACCGGCCTGTATAATTATGATGCCATTACAATATACGAGAAGTGGCTTGCCGACCATCGCGACGAGCAACTGCCGAACGGTGTCCTGCCTGCCATAATACCCACAAGCGGCTGGGGATACCATTGGGCCAACGGTCCCGACTGGACCAGCACCATTGCCCTGATTCCATGGAATATATACCTGTTTTACGGTGATTCACGCCTGCTGGAAGAGTGTTACGACAATATCAAACTCTATGTTGACCATATTGATGCCAGAAGCCCCTCGGGTATAACCGACTGGGGACTGGGCGACTGGGTCCCGGTAAAATCAGTCACACCGAAAGAGCTTACCTCTACGGCATACTATTATGCCGATGTGATTATCCTTGCAAAGGCGGCAACCCTGTTTGGAAGGTATGATGATGCAGAGAGATACATGAGGCTTTCGGAAAAGATCAGGAAAGCCTTTAACGAAAAATACCTCGACAAGGAGACGGGCATTTACGGGAAAGGCCTGCAGACAGAGCTGAGCGCCCCCCTGCACTGGGGACTGGTCCCGGAGGAACATATTGCCGCAACGGCAGATCAGCTTGCAGGGAGAGTTGTCGCCGACAATGAACATATAGATGTCGGGTTGCTCGGATCAAAAACACTGCTTAATGCACTGAGCGAAAACGGCCATGCCGGACTGGCATACAGGGTGGCGGCACAGGAGACTTTCCCGTCGTGGGGCTGGTGGATAGTGAACGGTGCTACAACCTTCTTCGAGAACTGGCCGATCGATGCTACCCGCGATATATCAATGAACCATATTATGTTCGGAGAGATCAATGCATGGTATTACAAGGCACTGGGAGGCATCTTCCCCGATGAGCAGGCACCCGGATTTAAAAACGTCATCCTGAAACCTAATTTTGTTGAGGGCCTCGATCATTTTGAGGCGGAACACAACGGGCCGTACGGCACGATTATCTCCAAATGGGAAAGATCTCAGGATATGGTAAAATACCATGTATCGATACCCGCAAACAGCACTGCCACACTACACCTGAAGGGCGGCAGGATAACGGAGAAGGGGCAGGACATACTGAAGAGCAAGTCATTAAAAGCCGTAAAAGAAAAAGATTCTTCCTTCAGAATTTCACTGAAATCGGGGAATTATGATTTTGAGGTTTACTAACATATAAATGGAATTTCTCATGAAAAAGAATTTTGACATTCTGTTTGCAGGTCTTTCGATTATTGTTCTAATGGCCTCGTGTGCCGGAGGAAAAGGACCGGAGCAACCAGCACTGGGGACCAGGTCGGTTTCAGTGATCGAGAAGAACGGACTTCAGTTTAAGGATCTTAACAGGAACGGCAAGCTCGATCCTTATGAGGACTGGCGATTAACACCTGAAGAGCGGGCGGAGGATCTGCTGTCGGTGATGACGCTCGAAGAGAAGGCAGGTTTAATGCATATTACTTCGGAACGAAGGCGCGGTGGCGGTATACCCGGCGGCGGTGCTTTCCCCGGCGGGGCGGCTGGAGCTGAACCTGGCAGAGCTGCAGGAGCAGGGGCAGTCAGACCTGAAGGAGCAGGGGCTGCCAGGCCTGGAGGAACCGGGTCTGGGAGGGCTGCCGGAAGTGCACCTGCCAGGATTCAGGCAGAGGAGCTGCCTGAAGAACCATTTCCTGCAACAATCGATTACATAAATAACCGCCACATCCGGTATCTCGTTATCCGTGATAATATTCCGGCTTCGGCCCTGGCCGGTCGAAACAACAAATACCAGGAGATCGCGGAACAATCACGTCTGGGTATACCTGTTGTCTTTACCTCAAATCCCCGTAATCACGTCAGCCGCATAGAATTTGGAATAACCGAAGCCAGCGGACAATTCTCACTCTGGCCCGGGCAGCTCGGACTGGCGGCAGCGCAGGACTCATCATTAATAACTCAGTTTGCAGAGATTGCACGCAGGGAATGGAGAGCATCCGGTATAAGGAAAATATATGGCTACCAGGTCGAAGTAGCCACTGAGCCAAGATGGCGCCGCATAAGCGGAACATTCGGTGAAAGTCCTGATCTGAGTGCTGAATATACATGGGCTCTTGTTCGTGGTTTCCAGGGACCTGTAATCAGCAGCGAATCGGTCGTGCATACCATAAAACACTTTCCCGGTGATGGTCCCGTCCACCTCGGGCTCGATCCGCACGGCGAAGCTGGCCAGTGGGCCGTTTATCCGACTGAAGGAAGTCTGTACAAATATCACCTCCCGCCATTTCAGGCTGCATTCGATGCCGGTGTAAGTTCTCTTATGAGTTACTATAACCGCCCGAATAACGCATTATCGGTGCCGCAGCTTAAGGGCCTGCCCTTCGAGGAGGTAGCGGGTGCATACAATAAGGCAATTATTACTGACCTTCCAAAAGAGATGGGCTTTAAAGGTTATGTGAATACCGACAGCGGAATACTTTCCGGTATGGCCTGGGGTGTACAGGAATTATCAATGGAAGAACGATATGCAAAGGCAGTTGGCGCAGGATCAGCTCTCTTCTCAGATGTTAATGATCCTGCTCCCCTGATAAGTGCGGTTCAGAAAGGATTGCTTTCAGAAGAAGATCTTAATCCGCATGTAAAATCATTACTCACCGAAATATTTGCCCTGGGTCTGTTCGAGAATCCTTATGTTGATCCCGCGGTTGCCCGTCAGATTGCCGAAGACCCGGGATCAGATGCAGCAGCATATGAGGCGCATAAAAGATCAATAGTGCTTCTGCGAAATTCCGGCGTTCTGCCTCTTTCTGGTGACAGGAAAGTCTATATCGAAGCCTTCAGCGGCAACAGCAGTGAGTCAGCAACCAGGTCTTTTAAAGAACTGGCCGCGAAATCAGTTACTGTTGCTGATCGCCCCTCACAAGCTGATGTTGCATTTGTGTGGGTGATGCCAGGCACTTATGAAATCTCTGCAGAAGAAGGCGTTTCGATAAATCTCGATAAAAATACAGGTATTGATGTTAAAAGGATTAAGGAGATTGAATCTGCATTACCGACCATCCTGATAATAGACTTCAGTAATCCATGGATCATAAATGAGATTGAGCCAGGGGCTGCAGCAGTTCTGGGTACTTTCGGTGTAAAGGGAGAAGCGCTTCTCGACGTAATCTATGGCCGTTTCAGTCCAACAGGAAAACTGCCGCTTACCATTCCAAAAGATCAGGAAGCAGTCAGGAAAAACGCATCCGATGTTCCCGGTTATGCGGAGAATTTCGATTATGTCTATACCGATAAGGATGGCAAGGCTTATACTTTCGGATTCGGATTAAGCTATTAACACTGACTGGCCGGAATATAATCCTCCAGTACCTGTAAATGCCAAGAATACTTCAGCTAACTTTATTATCGGTATTCCTGACATGCTTTGATGCCATGTCACAGGATACTCCCGAAAAAAGATCGGAATATCATCCTGACTTATTCGGGATACTGAAGACAAAAGTAGAATATGATCTCGATAATTCCCTGATTCGCTTTGAAGTAAGAAATGCGAGATTTGGTGCTGCTGGCAAGATAAACGACTATATGTCGTACAAGGTCGAGATCGATCTCTCCGATGAGGGAAAGATGAAGATGCTCGATGCATATGTGAAGTTTACTCCGCTAAATAA
>CAYRQY010000146.1:0-6591 GCA_964426435.1 uncultured Rikenellaceae bacterium
TAATATACGAAGCCAGGCCGAATGTAACATTCGATGTCTTTTCCCTTTGCCTAAAGTCGGGAAATGCCTGCATCCTTAAAGGCGGCAGTGATGCTTTGAATACCAATGCTGCAATTGCAGGCATTATTAAAGAAGTACTGGAACGATCTGATATCGATCCGGATATAATTTCGCTCCTTCCGGCAGGTCGCGATGAGACAATTCAGTTATTGAATGCGAGGGGCTTTGTTGACCTTATCATCCCGAGAGGCAGCAGGAGCCTGATCGATTTTGTCAGGGAAAATGCCACAATACCGGTGATAGAGACCGGCGCAGGCATCTGTCATACATATTTTGACAGATACGGGGATAAGGATAAGGGCAGGATTATAATCAATAATGCAAAAACCCGGCGTGTGAGTGTGTGCAACGCACTCGACTGCCTCATTATACATGCGGATCGGTTACAGGATCTCAGTTATCTGGTTGAACCTTGCGCAGAATCGGATGTTATCATTTATAGTGATGATAAAGCATACGGATGGCTGAAGGGAAAATACCCTGATCATCTGTTGAAACAAGCCACCCATGAATCGTTCGGTACAGAGTTTCTTTCATATAAGATGGCCGTAAGGACGGTCGGTTCACTTGAAGACGCAGTTAATCATATCGAAGAATTCGGTTCAGGGCACAGCGAGGCAATAATAACCGAGGATGAAGAGCAGAAAACCAGATTCTTCAGAACGGTTGATGCATCTGCGGTTTACTCCAATACATCAACCGCATTTACCGACGGAGCTGAATTCGGGCTCGGTGCCGAGATAGGTATATCGACACAGAAGCTCCATGCACGGGGGCCTATGGCTCTTGAGGAGCTGACAACCTATAAATGGATAATCGAGGGTAACGGTCAGATCCGGCAATAAAACTATTTTTGACCATCGGCCGGCATATTAAATGTTAAATAACCTGGGGTAAAAGAAATATGATACTGGACTTAGAAAATACGGAATCTTTTTACCGGAACCTTCCTGCGAAAATTCAAAGCATCAGGAAGCAGCTTGGTCGTCCGCTTACCCTTGGCGAGAAGATCATTTACAGCCATCTTGCCGGTTTACAATCTTTGAAGTCTTTCAGAAGAGGTATCGATTACCTTGAATTCATACCAGACAGGGTAGCAATGCAGGACGCCACCGCCCAGATGTCGCTGCTTCAGTTCATGACTGCCGGAATGGAACGGGTTTCAGTTCCTTCTTCCATCCATTGCGATCATCTGATAATTGCAAGATCCGGGAGCGATGAAGACCTGAGATCAGCCATCGTTCATAACCAGGAGGTTTATGATTTCCTGAGATCAGCCTGTGAAAAGTATGGCATCGACTTCTGGGAACCCGGATCCGGCATCATTCATCAGATTATTCTCGAAAATTATGCTTTCCCCGGCGGAATGATGATCGGCGCTGATTCGCACACCCCGAATGCAGGTGGGCTGGGAATGATCGCCGTGGGCGTGGGAGGCGCCGATGCCGTCGATGTTATGGCCGGAATGGGCTGGGAACTCAGACTGCCGGAATTGACAGGGATAAAACTTACAGGCAGGCTGAATGGCTGGACATCCTCCAAAGATGTAATACTAAAAATCGCGGGAATCCTGGGGGTTAAAGGGGGCACCGGGTCGGTGATAGAATACTTTGGTGAAGGTGCAGATTCTCTCTCTTCCACCGGTAAAGCTACGATTTGCAACATGGGTGCCGAGACAGGAGCTACATCCTCAATCTTCGGATTCGATAGCGCCATGGCGGATTATCTTAGAGCTACCGGAAGAGGGAAAGTAGCTGATCTTGCCTGGAACAACAGGGAGCACCTGACTGCTGACAGTGAGGTATATGACGAACCGGAAAAATATTTCGACAGGTACCTTGAGATCAGTCTCTCAGAGCTTGAACCATATATTAACGGTCCGTTTACACCCGACAGGGCTACGCCTTTGTCTGAAATGAAGCAGGAGGCTGTGAAAAACAACTGGCCCGTCGCAGTTGATACCGGACTGATAGGTTCATGTACAAATTCTTCATACGAAGACATGGCAAGGTCAGCATCAGTAATCAGGGATGCACTGTCAAAGAATTTGAAGGTGAGGTCTCGCCTTGTTGTTACTCCAGGTTCGGAACAGATCAGGTCTATAGCGGAGCGTGACGGATTTCTTGAAACCTTCCGGGAAGCAGGCGGGGTAGTCTTTGCTAACGCGTGCGGACCCTGTATAGGGCAATGGGAGAGAAAAGGTGCGGAAACCAGGAAGAAGAATTCCATCATTCATTCATTTAACAGGAATTTCGCGGGAAGGGCAGACGGAAATCCCGATACACATGCCTTTATTGCTTCACCCGAAATCGTGGCAGCAATCTCTGTCGCCGGACATCTTACTTTTAATCCCTTAACAGATGTTCTCATAAACAGGGAAGGACAGAACGTTAAACTCTCTGAACCTGAAGGTATAAGTCTTCCGCCAGAGGGTTTCGGGAAACCGGGCAGGGGTCTTGTCAGATTTTCCTCCGACAGAAGAGATAATGAACTATTAATCAACCCTCTTTCAGAAAGACTTCAAAAGCTTGCCCCGTTCCCGGAGTGGGACGGAAGCGACTCAATGTCCCTTCCGCTTCTGATCAGGGCAAAGGGGAAATGCACAACGGATCATATATCTGCAGCAGGTAAATGGTTAAAGTACCGCGGACATCTGGAAAATATTTCGGAGAACTATATGATTGGTGCAACCAATTCATTCAATGGTCAGACCAACTGCGTATTGAATCAGCTGACGGGAGATTATGATTCCGTGCCTGCAACAGCAAAGGCATACAGAGATTCAGGATCTGGATCAATTGTAGTCGGGGAGGACAATTTCGGGGAAGGTTCCTCGCGTGAGCATGCTGCTATGGAGGCCAGATTTCTCGGGGTTAAGGCCGTTATTGTCAGATCTTTTGCCAGGATACATGAGACAAACCTGAAAAAGCAGGGTGTCCTGACCCTGACATTTGCAGACCGGAATGATTATGGCAGGATAAGAGAGGATGACAGAATCAGCATTAACGGGTTGAGCCGCTTCATTCCGGGAGAACAGTTTATAGTAAGGCTCATCCATTCTGACGGGTCACTGGAAGAGTTTCCGGCAAACCATTCCTATAATGAAAAGCAGATATCATGGTTCAGGGCCGGAAGTGCCTTGAATGCTTTAAGAAACAGATAATGAATTAGATATGACTGAAAGTATTAAGATAACTGATGGAAGATTAATTGTACCGGATAATCCGCTAATCCCTTATATCGAGGGTGATGGCATCGGTCCGGATATCTGGAGAGCATCGGAAAGGGTATTTGATGCCGCTGTCAGCAAGGCTTACAGCGGTAAACGTAAGATTACCTGGAAAGAAGTTTTTGCCGGCGAGAAGGCTTTCAGGCTCAGGGGCAAATGGCTTCCAGATGCTACACTGGAAGATTTCAGGAACCATCTTGTCGGAATAAAGGGACCTCTCACAACACCCGTGGGAGAAGGCATGCGTTCGCTTAACGTAGCCCTGCGTCAGGAACTTGACCTTTATACCTGTTACCGGCCGGTACGCTGGTTCAGGGGAGTTCCTTCCCCGGTTAAGAATCCCGCTGATGTTAACATGCACATTTTCAGAGAGAACACAGAGGATATCTATGCAGGGATAGAGTTCATGCACGGAGACTCTCAAACTGAAAAACTCAAAAGGTTTCTAATCCGGGACATGGGAATTGAAAAAATCAGGTTCCCTGAAACCTCTTCACTTGGTATTAAACCGGTCTCTCTTGAAGGGACTGAACGTCTTGTGCGACAGGCAATCAGATTTGCAATCGAAAGGAAGCTGCCTTCAGTCACGCTGGTGCACAAGGGAAATATAATGAAGTATACTGAAGGAGCATTCATGAAATGGGGTTATGCCCTGGCTGAACGGGAATTCGGGGGTAAGGTATTTACCTGGAATCAGCACAGGAAGATAGCTCTGGATCAGGGGTCAGAAGCCGCTGACAGAGAGCTGGAAGAATCCTTACTTAACAGGAAAGTGATAATTAAGGATATCATTGCCGATGCATTTCTTCAGCAGATACTCACACGTCCGGAGGAGTATTCAGTGATAGCTACCCTGAACCTGAACGGTGATTACATCTCCGACGCACTTGCTGCAATTGTCGGGGGCATAGGAATTGCCCCCGGGGCAAATATCAACTTTGAGACCGGACATGCGATCTTTGAAGCCACCCACGGCACTGCACCAAAATATGCCGGTCAGGATAAGGTTAATCCGGGTTCGGTCATCCTTTCGGGCGCTTTAATGTTTGAATATATGGGATGGTACGAGGCCGCTGAAAGGATCTTTTCAGGGCTTGAGGAAACAATAACAGGAGGTAAGGTCACTTATGATCTTCACCGCCTTATGGAGAATGCGGAGCTGCTTAAAACATCTGAGTTTGCTGATGCAATAATTTCCAGAATGTAAAAAATTTGAAAAATGGTAAAGAAAGAATTTATGCTTAAGATTGAAGAGTCGGTAAGGGATGCCTGCGAAATAGATAATTCATTGTTTGAGCAATACGATGTCAAGCGCGGATTGCGAAATTCTGATGGTACCGGTGTTCTGGTCGGACTAACAAACATCGGGGACGTGGTCGGTTACAGAAAGGAGAATGGGAAGGTGATTGCCATCCCCGGCAGGCTTTTATACAGAGGTATTGATATTGAGGATATTACCGCTGGATTTCAAAAGGAGAACAGGCATGGTTTTGATGAGACGGTATTCCTTTTGCTTACAGGATACCTGCCTGACAGAGACGAACTTAAAGCCTTTTCTGAGCACTTGGGTTCATTACGGGCCCTGCCTGATCATTTCGTAAAAGATATGATACTATCGATGAAGGGCAAGAACGTACTTAATATCCTTGCCAGGTCTGTACTTGGATTATATACTCTCGATGATGATCCTGACAATATCTCGCTGGATAATATGATAAACCAGTCTTTAAACATCATTGCAAAATTCCCTACCATAGTAGCTTACTCATATCAGGCATTAAGACATCTGTATAAGGGTAAGACTCTGTCAATACGTCATCCGCAGGAGGATCTGAGCCCGGCTGAAAATTTCCTTCACTTAATAAAAGGTGTCGGGGCGTATTCAGGTCTTGAGGCCGATCTTCTCGATCTTATGCTGGTATTGCACGCAGAGCACGGCGGCGGCAATAATTCGACCTTTACAATGAGGGTAACCAGTTCATCACAGACGGATATCTATTCTGCAGTCACCTCTGCAATAGGATCATTAAAGGGCCCGTTGCACGGAGGAGCTAACGTCAGGGTCCTTGAGATGATGGAAAACATAAAGGCCAATGTCAGGGACTGGACGAGTGAAGCTGAAGTGGCGGACTATCTTCTTAAGATCCTGAATAAGAAGGCAAATGATTACTCAGGTAAAATATACGGAATAGGTCATGCCGTATATACTATTTCCGATCCAAGGGCCGGAATACTGAAGAAAAAGGCAAGGGAACTTGCTGCAGAGAAAGGGCGTCTCGATGAGTTTGAGCTTTACTCGCTGGTTGAAAGACTTACACCCGAAGTATTCAGGGTGTTCAAAGGGGAGACATCGACAAAAGTTCTCTGCATAAATGTTGATTTCTATTCAGGCTTTGTTTACTCATGCCTTGATATTTCAAGAGAACTTTATACACCGCTTTTTGCAATTGCGAGAGTTTCCGGATGGTGCACACACCGCATCGAAGAGCTTACCTTCTCGGCAAGGAGGATAATAAGGCCGGCTTTTAAGAACGTATATGGCAGCAGGCAGTACGTTCCGCTCAATGAGCGTAATCTATAGATCCTCCGGCATAAAAACTTCGTGTTTGTAAGGCGCTGATGACTGAGCACCCATTCTTGTCACCGATATTGCGGCGGCTTTATTGGCCAGTAATACAGCCTCCCTGATATCTTTCCCCATTGCAACGGCAACAGCGACAGCGCCGTTAAAAACATCTCCGGCAGCTGTTGTATCAACTGCTGTTACCTTTTCCCCGGGAATAAGTCCGGTGAAGAGCTCAGATTTCAGGAATGCACCTTTCTCCCCAAGTGTTATTATCACGTTCTGAGTTCCCATCTCCGCCAGTTTCGAGGCTGCAAGGTCAGCTTCATCTATATCATTTATTGATATGCCTGTAAGAGCCTCGGCTTCAATTTCATTGGGGGTTATCAGCCAGATATTCCGGAGAAGCTCTTCAGGCAGGCTTTGAGCCGGGGCAGGATTCAGAATTACCTTAATTCCTTTATTTGCAGCAACACTGGCACAATAGCTTACTGTTTCAAGGGGTATCTCAAGCTGAAGGAGAAGGATATCGGATTTTCCGGATTCGAAGATGGTCTCGGGAATGTCTTCAGGCATAAGGTTCCCGTTTGCCCCTGGTGCAACGACTATACAGTTTTCTCCTTCAGCATCAACTGTTATAAGGGCTACTCCCGAGGGAAGAACAGGGTCTTTTACCATGTAGCTTGTGTCGATACCTTCTCTCATCAGCAGTCCGATCGTCTGATTGCCGAAAAGATCG
>CAYRQY010000147.1:0-6554 GCA_964426435.1 uncultured Rikenellaceae bacterium
ATATAAGCAACTTCGAGCCATTCTTGATGGAAGAGCAGAGGAGTGCAGGGTATACCGACAGGGAGATTATTTATCCGGACTATATAAACCGGAAGAATTACCTGGGTGAGATACTCGGATGGATCCTGCCTTTCGCATTTCTGATCGTCCTCTGGTTGTTCCTTATGCGCAGGATGGCGGGTGGCGGCGCCGGAGGTGCCGGAGGCATCTTCAGCGTAGGTAAATCGCGGGCACAGATCTTTGACAAGGACACAAACGTTAAGCTTAATTTCAATGATGTTGCAGGGCTTGAAGAGGCCAAGACGGAGGTGATGGAGATAGTCGATTTCCTGAAAAACCCCAAGAAATATACCCAGCTGGGAGGCAAGATACCGAAAGGAGCACTGCTGATCGGGCCTCCCGGAACAGGAAAAACACTGCTTGCCAAGGCTGTGGCAGGTGAAGCCAACGTCCCCTTCTTTTCAATCTCGGGATCGGACTTTGTCGAGATGTTCGTTGGAGTCGGAGCCTCGAGGGTGCGCGATCTGTTTAAGCAGGCAAAGGAGAAGGCGCCGTGTATTGTGTTTATCGATGAGATCGATGCAGTGGGGCGTGCCAGGGGTCGCAATGTGAATTTCGGATCTAACGACGAAAGGGAAAATACTCTCAATCAGCTGCTTACTGAGATGGATGGATTCGGCACAAATATGGGTGTGATCATCCTGGCAGCAACCAACAGGGCTGATATACTCGACAGGGCATTGCTGAGGGCCGGACGGTTCGATCGCCAGATTCATGTCGAACTGCCTGACCTGACGGAAAGAGAAGCAATTTTCAAGGTCCATCTCCGGCCCATTAAGCTGGATAAAGGCTTCGATATCTCTTTCCTTGCCAAGCAGACACCCGGCTTCTCGGGGGCTGATATTGCAAATGTGTGCAATGAAGCCGCCCTTATTGCCGCGAGAAAGAACAAGAAGGTTGTGGAAAAGCAGGACTTTCTCGATGCCATCGACAGGATAGTCGGGGGACTCGAAAGAAAGAACAAGATAATCTCACAGGATGAAAAGAAGACGATTGCATACCACGAGGCAGGCCATGCCACTGTAAGCTGGATGCTGGAACATGCAAGCCCGCTTCTTAAAGTCACCATTATCCCCCGCGGCAGGGCGCTAGGTGCAGCCTGGTATCTGCCTGAAGAGAGACAGATTACCACGCGGGAACAGATACTGGATGAGATGGCATATGCCCTCGGCGGAAGGGCAGCAGAACAGATGATCTTCGGCAAAGTGTCGACAGGGGCACTGAGCGACCTTGAAAAGATCACGAAGCAGGCTTATGCAATGGTCTCATTCTTCGGAATGAGCGACAAGGTAGGCAATATAAGCTTTTACGATTCATCGGGACAATCGGATTTCGGATTCACAAAACCTTACAGTGAGAAAACTGCAGAACTGATCGACCAGGAGGTAAAAGAGATTATCGAGGAGTCGTACCAGCGTGCCACCGATGTTCTTAAAGGCAACATGACCGGCCTGGTCGAACTGGCTGAACTGCTTCTCGAGAAGGAGGTTATTTTTACCGAGGATCTTGAAAGGATATTCGGAAAGAGAAGGGCGGATATTATCAGGGAACAGAAAGAAGCAGAGGCAAGGGAAAAGAAAGAAGCCGTGGCAAGGGAAAAGAAAGAAGCTGTGGCAAAGGAAAAAAAGGAAGCCCTGGCAAGACAAAAGAAAGAACCAGAAGCAGACAAAAAGGAAGAAACCGGGGCAAATACAAACACCCCGGTAAAGAAGAAACCTGCCCGGAAAGCTAAAAGCAAAACGAATTGAGCAACCTGTTAAGACGTACTCTGACCGGTATCTGGATAGTACTTTTTGTGCTGGGCGGCTTCTGGTTTCATCCTGTCTCATTCTTTTTAACAGGACTGGTCATCCTTGCAGGATCACAATACGAGTACTACAAACTTATAAGGACGACAGGCAGCAAACCTCAGGCAATAGCCGGGATTGTTGCAGGCATTCTCCTTTATACGCTCTCCACCCTGGTTGCCGCAGGCGTACTCAGCAGCCGGTACCTGCTTGCAGTCATTCCCCTTTCACTGTTTATCATGACTGCAGAGATTTACCGTAGGAATGAAAAGCCTTTCGACGCTCTTGCCCATACTTTCTTCCCGCTGATTTATTCGGTACTTCCGTTTTGCCTGTTCCCCTTTGCGGCATTTTCACGTGAAGGCATACCTTCACTGGTGGCTTCACCCGGCATATCCTTTTCACCCGGCATAGTAATAGGTTTCTTTATCCTCCTCTGGACCTGCGATACTGCCGCTTACCTGACCGGTATAACCATCGGCCGCCGCAGGCTGCTTGAGCGGATCTCACCCAAAAAATCGTGGGAGGGATTTTTTGGCGGACTGATAGTAACTGCCGTAGTTGCCTGGTTTATTTCCGGGTGGCTGGGGGTTGTGTCAGGGATGGAGTGGGTGGTGATTTCTTTGATTATTTCGGTGGCCGGCACATTCGGGGACCTTGCCGAATCGATGCTGAAGAGAAGCCTGGGAGTAAAGGACTCCGGTACCATAATGCCGGGACACGGAGGATTTCTCGATCGTTTCGACAGTACAATGTTCGCGTTCCCGCTGGTTTACCTTTTCATAATACTTGTTGGATGATTGACAGGACTTTCTTAGTTTTGCACCAGGATTCAGGTTAATATGAGCATACACAGGGAGGGTTATAAAATACTGGCAGCGGGGTTCATGATTCTGTTGGTTGTCAATGTTCTGACCGGGATCTTCTGGGGTGCCAATCCTCTTGTTAAGTATTCTGTACTGATCTTCTCTCTCATGACGTATGTGTTTACTCTTTTCTTTTTCCGCCTGCCGGTGCGCCATCTCGAGCCTGACCCCGGGCTGATCTATGCTCCGGCCGATGGTAAAGTGGTTGTGATAGAGGAGACCGAAGAAAACGAATACTTCGGGGATACACGCCTCCAGGTATCCATCTTCATGTCTCCTTTTAACATGCATAGTAACAGGTACCCTGTTTCCGGACGAATTAAATTTGTAGGTTATCACCCCGGCCATTACCTTGTTGCCTGGCACCCCAAATCGTCGGAGCTGAATGAGAGAAGCTCGGTGGTGATCGAGACCGATTCGGGAACAGAAATTCTGATAAGGCAGGTGGCCGGAGCCGTCGCAAGGAGGATTGTGACATATGCAAGGGAGGATCAGATGGTAAAGCAGGGAGATGAACTGGGATTTATTAAATTCGGTTCAAGGGTGGATATTTTTCTTCCTGTCGGAACAGAGATAGAGATCCCTATTCTCCAGCAGGTGAAGGCAAACAAGAGTATTATAGCCAGAATTTGAAAAACAAGATTGTTTTATGAATAAAGAAAAACCGGTTGTTGCCGATATAACCCCGGATGTAAAATGGGTTGGTATCCGCGACTATGACATAAGGACTTTTGATATTGTTATGACGACCGAATTCGGGACGACATACAATTCATTTTTTATCGATGCTGAAAAGAAGGCTCTTGTAGAGGTTGCCAAGGAAAAATTCAGTTCCGAATATTTTGATAAGCTAAGGGCAGTAACCAGCATTGAGGATATAAGCTACATTATACTCGACCATACCGAACCTGACCATTCGGGCAGCCTGGGGCTTCTTCTGGATATAGCGCCCTCAGCAACGGTTGTCGGAAGCGGTAACGCCATCAGGTATCTCGGAGATATCATTAACAAGCCGTTCAGGTCGCTCATCGTGAAGGATGGCGATACCCTTTCGCTGGGAAATAAAACCCTGAAATTCATCTCAGCTCCAAACCTGCACTGGCCGGACTCTATCTATACCTGGCTTGAGGAGGACAGGATTCTTTTCACATGCGATTCGTTCGGGGCACATTACTGCAGCGAGGATATCTTCAGTGAGATGACTGATGATTATCTCAAAAGCTTCCGCTATTACTTCGATGTTATCCTGAGACCTTTCAGCAGGTTCATGCTCAAGGCACTCGAAAAGACTGAGGAGCTTGATATTGAATTCATCTGCCCTGGTCACGGACCGGTTCACCATAAGACCGTCAGGGAGGTCATAAGGCTGACCCGCAGCTATGCCGAGGAATATGCAGGCTTCATCGCACACCGCGATGTGAAGAATGTGCTCATTGCCTATGTTTCGGCATACGGCTACACGAAGGATGCTGCCGGGCATATAGCCCGCGGTCTGAAAGAGTCGTGCGACCTGAATGTCGACATAACGGATATTGAAAACATACCTCTTGATGAGCTGGATGCGAAGCTGACCATATCAGACGCTATACTGGTGGGCTCCCCTACAATCAATCAGAATACTTTGCTGCCGGTATACAGACTTTTTGCACTTATTAATCCGATAAGGGACAGGGGTAAGCCTGCAGGTGCATTTGGTTCTTACGGATGGAGCGGGGAGGCCGCTGAAATAATAAACGGAACGCTTCGTTCCCTGAAGCTCAAGGTTTTCAGCGAACCTGCGACATTTAAATTCTCGCCGGGAGGGGACAAGGCGGATGAGATGGCTGAGTTCGGAAGGAAATTTGCGCAGATGATTTTTGAAAGCTGCAGTTAATAAAAAAGCCCGGCATTGTACCGGGCTTTTTTATTAACCCTGTGATTATGAAATTTTCACCTGGCGTGATATTTTGCTCTTCTCTTCCTCAAACTTGGGAAGGAAAACGCTCAGAACGCCGTCCCTGTAATTTGCGTCAATCTTCTCCCTGTTCACATTTTCGGGTATCTGGAAGCTCCTCGAGAAAGACGAGTAGCTGAACTCTTTCCGCTTGTATCCGTCCCTGTTATCCTCGGACTCATTCTTGCTTTCCGAGGAGATAGTCAGGATATCCTCGCTGATGTCTATCTTAAGATCCTTCTTGTCAATACCCGGAACGGCAAGTTCAAGGGCGAATCTTTTCTCATCTTCCCTTATATTGACAGCGGGCATTGAAGTGGCTCTGCCTGAAGACACAGGGAAGAAATCATCGTCAAAAAGACGGGGCATTATAAACGGCCCGAAACTTCTTTTGGTGATTGATGGTAACATGGCTTTTCCTCCTATATTTTTTGGTTAGACAATGTTTTTACTTTGTCTACCATAAATCAAGTTCCGTTCCAGAGAATAAAACATGACATAATGACGGTAAATAATTGTCATAATACGACAATGTGGCATTATTCTGGTTTTCTTAGAATCAGTGATTATTAATTATAGTAGCTCCTGTTTTATGGAAATACAAAAATTTGGATTAGGTTTGTATGAATAAATGGCCGGAAGATGAACACCAATTTAAGGAACTTTCTCATTTTTGTCATAGTGGTGTTGGTTCTGCTGGGATTATGGTTTTTCCGGAGCATAGTAGTTTATATACTTGTATCGGGGGTTCTGTCGGTGATGGGACGCCCGCTGGTTGACCTGATCTGCCGCTTCAGGATCAGGAAATTCTCATGTCCGCGGGCACTGGGGGCTCTTCTCACGCTGATAGTGATCTGGGGGATGATAATACTCTTCTTTGTGATATTTGTCCCTCTTGTCACGAAACAGCTGAATTACCTGTCGACAATAGACAGCGGAAGGATTGTGCAGCTGGTAGATGATCCGCTGAGGAGGATTGAGAGTCTCTTTTCGTCTCTCGATCCGGCCAGTGATGGTGAAATATCGCTCAAATCATACCTGGCACAGAAAATATCGGAGGTGCTTAACATAAACATGGTTCAGAAGTTCCTTGGATCACTGCTTGGTATATTGGGTAATGCTGCAGTTGCGATATTCTCAATCAGCTTTATCACTTTTTTCTTCCTGAAGGACCAGCATCTGTTTTTCGAGTCGATCCTCATGTGGATTCCCGACAAGTATGTTGATAATGTTTCACGGGCCCTCTATTCGATAAAACACCTTCTTACCAGGTATTTCATCGGTATATTGATCCAGAGTACCTGTATTATGACGCTGATCACCATCGGAATGACGATAGCAGGGATCAGTTTTCAGCAGGCTGTTGTGATGGGGCTCATTATAGGAATACTGAATGTGATCCCTTATGTAGGGCCCTGGCTTGGCTTTTTCATTGCCCTGGTGATGGGGATTGCTTCACATATGCAGTTTGATTTCACAACGGTGGTCCTTCCCCTGGTAACATACATGATTATTGTGGTAGGGACGACACAGGTTATAGATAATATAGTATTTCAGCCGGTTATATTTTCAAACAGCGTCAAGGCACATCCTCTCGAGATATTTGTTGTCATTCTTTCGGCCGGCATGATTGCGGGAATACCGGGAATGATTCTTGGTATTCCGGGATACACTGTACTAAGGGTTTTCGCAAAGGAGTTCTTCAACAATTTCAAGGCAGTGCAGAAGATCACTTCCAGCCTGCCTGAAGATACCGATGATGATGTTATTCAGGCGCCTGTGAAAAGGAGAAGAAGAAAGAAGGCAGATACCTGATTCTGATGAAGGCAGTCGTTTCATTTTTCTCACGGATATACAGGTTTTACTACGATGGTTTCAGGAGCATGTCGTGGTGGGGAAGGAGGGTAT
>CAYRQY010000148.1:0-6521 GCA_964426435.1 uncultured Rikenellaceae bacterium
TGGCAGAAGTAACAGGAATCAGGGAAATCATAAGACCGGAGAACCTGGTCTACAAGAGAACAAATGTGATGACAGACAGTATCCTGTCATATTGTCCCGGTTGCGGACACGGTACCGTTCACAGGATACTTGCCGAAATAATTGAAGAGGAGGGCCTGCAGTCGGAAACTATAGGAGTTTCGCCGGTGGGATGCGCCGTATTGATGTACAATTTTCTTGATATTGACTGCCAGGAGGCCGCACACGGCAGGGCGCCGGCCGTTGCCACAGGAATAAAAAGGCTTCTTCCCGGCAAGTTCGTCTTTACATACCAGGGCGACGGCGACCTTGCGGCAATAGGAACTGCAGAGACGATCCATACCTGCAACAGGGGCGAGAATATCCTTATGATCTTCATTAATAACGGAATCTATGGTATGACCGGAGGCCAGATGGCGCCCACCACCATCCCGGGAATGAAATCTTCAACATCACCCTACGGAAGGGATGTAAGGATAATGGGCAATCCGCTGAAGATGACTGATATTGTTGCCACACTTCCCGGTACTTATTATGTTACACGGCAGAGTGTTCATACTCCTGCCAATGTCCGAAAGACGAAAAGAGCATTCAGAAAAGCTGTTCAGTACCAGAAACTTAACAAGGGTACCTGTTTTATTGAGATAGTATCAAACTGCCCGTCAGGCTGGAAGATGACTCCTGTCCAGTCAAATAAATGGATGGAAGAATACATGTTCCCCTATTATCCGCTCGGAGACCTGAAAACCCCTCAGGAAGAATCAGTATAACAATCAAATTGAAACAAGAAAATGACTGAAGAAATTATCATAGCAGGATTTGGAGGCCAGGGTGTTCTGTCGATGGGAAAAATAATGGCATATTCTGGAGTGATGGAGGGCATGGAGGTAAGCTGGATGCCTTCTTACGGGCCGGAGATGAGGGGCGGAACAGCCAACGTGATAGTGATCCTTAGCAGCGAACGCATCAGCTCCCCGATAATAAAGAGTTTCGATACGGCAATCATACTCAACCAACAGTCTCTCGACAAATTCGAGGGCGCAGTCAAACCCGGGGGAGTGCTTATTTACGATAGCAACGGGATAACAAGGCATCCTGAACGGCAGGATATAACCATTTACCGTGTTGACGCTGCAGAAGAGGCAGCAAGGATGAAGAGCCTCAAGACCTTCAATATGATAGTACTGGGAGGCTTCCTGAAGGTAAAACCTGTTATCAGGCTCGAAAATGTTATCGAAGGCCTTAAGAAGTCGTTGCCGGCAAGATACCACAACCTGATTCCCGAAAACGAGAAAGCCCTTGAACGGGGGATGGAGATAATTGCCAAAATAAGGTAGAATATTCAAAATCAATTAATAAGGCGGGGTACTGGGTACTGGGTACTGGCTTCGTCCACCGTAGCCTTGGCGAAGGTGGGGTACTGGGTCTTTGCCAACTGCTACTGCCAACTTTCTTTGGACTTTGGACTTCGGACTTCCGGCTTCCGGCTTCCGTCTTCCGTCTTATTTCTCATAGAAATGCATATCCCGGATATACTTCCAAACCGGCGGATGCAGGAACCACGACATGTCTTTGCCATCTTTGATCCCATTGCGGATAAAAGTTCCGGAGATATCCATAAGCGGCGCATTAACCCGCTTTATTACAGCTTTGCTGAGTATATTATCGAGATGGATATCAGCTTTCCTTACCACGTCAGGCCGCGGATAGACATATATTGAATGATTTTTTACCAGCTCTTCCGCATTCTTCCACTTATGCAGGGTGTAAAGATTGTCCTCGCCCATTACAAGTGAAAACCTGTTGTAAGGATATTGTTCAGACAATCTCGCCAGGGTATCAATGGTATAGGAGGGAGCCGGAAGCCTGAACTCCACATCGGAAGCCCTGAAACTACCGTCATTCCCGATGGCAAGTTCAACCATATAGAGCCTGTGATGGTCAGAGAGGAGCATCTCTCTCTTCTTAAGCGGATTATGCGGGCTGACCACAAACCAGATCTCATCGAGTCCGGCAAATTCCTTCATATAGCCGGCAATGGCTGTATGTCCGATGTGAACAGGATTGAATGAACCGAAGTATAAACCTGTTTTGGTCATTTGCTGTTTAAGTTACAGAGCCTGTGCTGCCGAGAAAAGCTGAAACCGTATTATACACCTCCTCTTTTGTCTGTTCCAGATTGTCGTTAATTACTACCGTATCGAACTGGTCGGCTGTCTTTATCTCATCACTTGCTTTTTCAATCCTCATGTTTATTGTTGAAGGGCAGTCCGTGCCTCTTTTTACCAGCCTTTTCTCGAGCTCGGCCAGTGATGGAGGCATTATGAATATGGCAATCGCGTCTGTCCCGAATTCCCGTTTAAGGTTCAATCCTCCCCATACATCCACATCAAACAACACATGTTTTCCCTTCAGGCGGATCCTTTCAACCTCACTGCGGAGTGTGCCGTACATAAGGCCATCATATACCTCCTGCCACTCCACGAATTCATTGTTGCTGATCCTTGCCCTGAACTCCTCAGCCGGTATGAAGAAATAATCAACTCCCTCTTTCTCTTTTCCCCTGAGGGGCCGCGTTGTGGCAGAAACTGAAAACTCCAGGTTTAATCCGCTTTGAAGAAGATGTTTCACCATAGTTGTTTTTCCTGCCCCCGAGGGTGCTGAAATGATCACTAGTTTGCCTTTCATAGATAGCTACACATCAGGATGTTGTTAAAGAATATTCAGTGTCAGTTCCTTGATCTTTTCAAGTTCGTCTTTCATCATTACCACAAGTTTCTGGATGGATGCGTCGTTGGCTTTTGAACCCAGTGTGTTTATTTCGCGACCCATTTCCTGTGCTATAAAATTGAGGATCTTACCGTTCGGAGACTCCGTACCGATCGTTTCTGCAAAATAGTCGCAGTGCTTTCTCAGCCTTACTTTCTCCTCATTCAGATCGTATTTCTCGAGATAGAAGATAAGCTCCTGTTCAAATCTGTTCCTGTCGATATTCTCCGATCCGGGGTTTTCATTCAGGATCGATGCAAGTTTCTCACGTACTTTGATTATCCTGCCTGGTTCGAATTCTTCAGCTTCCCTCAGCAGCGTCAGTATTTTCTCAATGCTCTTTCTGAGATCGGCCTCCATTGCAGCTCCTTCTTCTATCCTGTAAGAGTCGAGCGATGAAATCGATTCGGCGATCTTCTCTCTTGCGAGATCCCACTCTTCCTGTGAGAGCTCGCTCTTCTCGTTTTTCAGTACTTCGGGGAGTTTGATAACGGCATTGAAGAAATGTTCTTCGTAGCTGACATTCAGTTCTCCGGCTATCTCCCTTATCTGGTTATAATAGTTTCTAACAGCGGCTTTATTTATTACGGAGATCCCCTCCTCGCTTATCATGTCGAAATAGATTGCCAGGTCAATTTTTCCCCTGCCGAGCATCCGGCTGATCATATTCCTTATCTCTGGTTCCTTTTCACGGTAGATATACGGGAGTTTTGTACTGATATCAAGCTGTCTCGAGTTAAGGGACTTTATTTCAAAAGTGATCTTCTTCTGTGCTGTTTCGACGGTCGCTTTCCCGTAGCCGGTCATTGACTTTATCATGGTGATTTGCTGCTTTGGTCCTGTTTAAGCCTGAAAGTTAATGATTATCATCATATTTAACAACTGCCTTCCTTTTCCATCGTCCCGATTTATAGTAGCCGAACGACAGGGCGAGCCCGATCAGCCAGCTTGCAGGTATTGACCACCAGATGCCTGCCGGCCCTATCTCTGCTGAAAGAAAGTAGGCAACAGGTATCCTTATCATCCACAACGAGAAGAGAGTAAAAAACATTGGCAGGAGGGTATCGCCGGCTCCCCTCATGATCCCGTTATATATGAACATGAGGGTAAAAAGGACATAAAAGAGGCTTACGATTGTAAGATACTGATCGCCAAGCCGTACCACTTCAGTATCGTTTGTAAAGAGTCTCATTAGTAGATTACCCGACAGAACGATAAAAGCCGTGGTTATGATGGTGACAATCCCGGCCATTCTCACTGTCGAGACCAGTCCGGCTTTTATCCTGTCGTGTCTGTTTGCCCCGATATTCTGACCAACAAAAGTTGCCAGAGCCTGTGAAAAAGTCATTGCAGGTATTGTTGCCAGGGCATCTATCCTGCTGGCGACTGAGAATCCTGCTATGACGTCGGTGCCGAAAGAATTTACGATCCACATGAGTGCAAGTGCGCTCAGTGCAACCAATGTATGCTGCACTCCCGTAGGTAGGCCGATCCTCAGGCTCTGCCTGAAGATCTCCCTGTCGAAATGGAGTCCCCGGATGGCTATTTTGAGGACCTTGTGAGTTTTATTGACCCAGATCACAGCGAGGATAAAAGCAACACCGTTGGCGATAAGCGTGGCGTAGGCAGCCCCGGCCACTCCCATGCCCAGCCATGCAACGAACAGAAGATCAAGGATGATGTTTAAAACAGTGGCTATTATGAGAAAATAGAGGGGTGTTTTTGAATCGCCCAGCCCGCGAAGCACTGCGCTGGTTCCGTTATAACCGAAAAAGATTATTATACCGGCCATAAAAATGCGGAGGTATTGGGATGCCTGTGGCATAAGCTCTTCGGGCAGTCCAAGCAAACGAAGAAGGGGCTCGCTGAAAACAAGTCCTGCGACCGATACAATAGCACCGGCTATCATGCTGTAAATGTACATTGTATCGACAGAGTGCTTCACCTTAAGAAGGTTGCCTGCACCGAAATACTGCGAAATGATAACCATCGTCCCGGTTACAATCCCTATTATCATTGAAACCATTACGAAGATTATGGGGAAAGCTGCGCCGACAGCTGCAAGGGCTTCCTTTCCGACAAAATTACCGACGATAAAGCTGTCAACAACATTAAACAGCTGCTGAAACACATTTCCGATAAGCATCGGAGCCGCGAACTGAAAAATCAGTTTTCCTTCCTTGCCTGTGGTGAGATCCTTCATCGGTTTTTCGGATCAGCAAAGAAAATCATTTGAGCCGGATAATCAAAGAAGATCAGAGTCTTTCAAGCTCAGCAGTGAAATGCCTGAGGATGGGTCCCTCCTTGACGATTATGAGACCCCTCTTTATGTTATCTCTTCTCTTAAAAACGTTTATTACGGCAGCAGCCACATAATCCATGTGAGCAGCTGTATAAACCCTGCGGGGGATGGCAAGCCTTACGAACTGGCGCACAGGATATCTGTTCTCCCGGGTTACAGGATCCCTGTCGGCCATCAGGGCTCCAATTTCCGAACTTCTGATACCTCCTTCAATGTATAGCTCGGTTACCAGCGTCTGGGCAGGAAACTCCTCACGCGGGATTTCGGGAAGGAACTCACCTGCATCAATAAAGACAGCGTGTCCTCCGAAGGGTTGCAGCACCGGAACACCGGCATCCCTGAGCTTTGAGCCCAGATAGGCTACCTGTCCGGTTCTTGCTTCAAGCCATTCATAGTCAATCCCTTCCCGCAGACCGGTTGCCAGGGCTTCCATATCACGTCCCGACATCCCCCCGTAGGTTGTAAATCCTTCGTAAATAATATTATACGCCGACGTCTTTTCATACAGGGTTTTATCCCTGAACCCGATGAATCCACCCATGTTGACAATGGCATCTTTCTTTGAGCTCATTGTCATTCCATCAGCATACGAGAACATCTCCAGTACAATATCGGCTATATCTTTGGACGCGTAGCCTTTTTCACGTTTCTTAATGAAATATGCGTTTTCCGCGAATCTGGCAGAGTCAATAAAAACCTTTACCCCGTATCTTTCCGCCAGCTTTCTGACCTCCCTGAGATTCTCCATACTTACTGGCTGGCCTCCGGCGCTGTTGTTGGTAATGGTCATTACGATACATGGTATCCTTTCATGCTGATTGGAGGCAAGAACCTGCTCCAGCTTCCGGATATCGGCGTTGCCCTTAAAGGGATGCCAGGATGATATGTCGGATGACTCATCAACCGGACAGTCTACTGCCTGTGCCTTCCTGAACTCAATATGCCCTTTCGTGGTATCGAAATGCGAGTTTCCGGGGACTATATCATTTTCCTTTATGAGGGCCGAGAAAAGCACATTCTCAGCTGCCCTGCCCTGGTGAACGGGCAGGCAATGATCAAACCCTGTAATCTCTTTCACAGCATCCCTCATCCTGTAGAAGGATGCTGAACCGGCATAGCTTTCATCACCCCTCATCAGTGCAGACCACTGCATATCGCTCATTGCACCGGTTCCGGAATCGGTCAGAAGATCAATTATTACCTGATCCGACCGCAGGTTGAACATGTTCCAGGAGGCATCCTTTATCCATTTAATCCTTTCCTCCCTTGAGCTTTTGTATATTTTTTCCACCATCTTGATCTTGAATGGCTCGATGTATGGCAATTCCATAATTGTGTGTTCTTTGGTTAATTGATAAAAAAGTTGAATGATTTAATTATCAGTCATATAAGTAAATACCTGTATCAGGATACGGGAAAATGGTCCCTGTTT
>CAYRQY010000149.1:0-6492 GCA_964426435.1 uncultured Rikenellaceae bacterium
CTTGCATATATGGATCCCCCTGTCGTTTACAATATTTGTGTTTATTACTTTGTGGCCGCAGGCAGAAAGGATCCGGAAAAGTGAATAACCAAGGAGGTTATTGCGGATATGTCCCAGGTGAAGTGGCTTGTTGGTATTGGGTGAAGAATATTCAACCAGGATTGTCTCTGGATTTTTCACCCTGCATTCCCTGAAAAGGTCTTCCTCTTCAGAGAGATCGGCGAAGTATTCAACCCACCACCTGTCGGATATCCCGATATTGAGAAAACCCTTGATGACGTTGAAGCCGGAAATCAGGGGCAGCTTTTCCTTAAGATAATTCCCGATTTCGTTTGCTGTCTGCTCAGGAGTATTCTTCGAAAAACGCAAAAGAGGAAACACCACCAGTGTAAAGTCACCGCTGAAGTCTTTCCTGGTCTCCTGAATCTGTACCAGGTCATCCGATGCATCGCTGTCATACAGGGTCCTGATTGCTTCCCTGACGCATTCCCTGATAGCAATTTCCATTAATATCAGTAAATTTACGCCTGCAAATATAACATTTTAAAAATATTGCCGTATAAGGGGGAAGTTACCCGATTTCTTATTACTGGCAGGTATGATTTAAGTCAGAAGTTTATACTAACAGCCGGATTTATTTGACAATCGGCTGTTTCTTTTTGATTAAGGATTCTTTATTAAAGAAAAAGAAGTTTTAATTTTATAATGGTATTAAATTTCAGAAGCGGAAAAAAAATGAAGGAGCCATCCCAGGCAAAGGATTTCAGGAATCTTTTTGTCGATGCCACAGAAAAAACTCCCCTGATAGATCTGAATCCGTACACCGGAGAGCTGATTTTATCGGGGAAATCAATCCCGGTCAACGCAATCAAGATCTTCGAACCTGTTTACGAATGGGTGAAGGAATATATCAAAAATCCGCGCCACACTACCAACCTCAGACTTAACCTCGAATACTTCAATACTGCATCGTCAATCTGGCTTGCAAAAATAGTAAAGACCCTGGCAGGAATAAAATGCAACGACTGTGTTCTGTTCCTTCATATATATTTCCCGATAGAGGATTTTGAAGACATCGAGGATATCAAAGATGACCTCAGCCCGGTCATTGATGTCATCAGCAATGCCACGGTTAGTGTAGGGCTTAAAATCTATGGAACCGACGACAGCGGAAAGATTCTCAAGGAATCGATGATATTCATTTAGGGATTCATCTCCTTTTCCACCCTTCACTATATAATCTTTTATTTTTTTGGTCTAACTTTATTACGCCATTTTAATGATTCTTTTCATGCAAAGGGTGTTGTTTATACTGATCTTTATCTTTCTCGCAATGGAAAATAATTCCCAGACCAGGTCCGCTGACAGGCAGCCTGTTGCAGCCGGAAGGTTTTATCCGGCCGGCAGGGAGACTCTTGTCAGGGATCTTACCCGGCACTTTGATGAATGCGTGAAGCTAACCGGTAACTATAAAGTAAGAGCCGTGATCAGCCCTCACGCCGGCTACGTATTCTCAGGCAGGATAGCCGCTTCGGCCTTCTCGTCTGTGGACAGGAAAAAACAGGTAAAGAATATCTTTCTTATCGGATCGAGCCATATTATGGCATTTGACGGAGCATCAGTCTACGTAAGCGGAGATTATGTCACACCGCTTGGAAAGGCTGTGGTGAACCGGGAGATAGGGGAACAACTGCGAAGGGAGAACAGGCTGTTCAACACCTCAGTATCAGCCCATCAGCAGGAACACAGCCTGGAGGTCCAGATCCCGTTCATTCAGCATTGGTTCGGGCCGGACCAGAAAATTGTCCCGATCATAATCGGCACAACGAACACCAGCAGCATAAAGAGGCTGGCAGAAACGCTTAAGCCGTGGTTTACAGATGAGAACCTGTTCGTGATAAGCAGCGATTTTTCTCATTACCCATCCTATAACGATGCAAACAGGATAGACAAAATAACAGCCGATGCAATTATTTCAGGGATGCCCGATGAGTTCCTGAAAGTCCTCAGGAGCAATTCGGCCGGCAAAACCGCTGGTCTTTCAACCAGCATGTGCGGATGGACATCAGGTCTATTGCTTATGTACCTCACGGAAAATAACCCTCAGCTCGAATACGTACATATCGACTACTGCAACTCAGGCGATACCAATTATGGAAGTAAAGATGAAGTGGTCGGATATCACGCTATCGCAGTGGTTGAAAAGATTGCATCAAAAAATCCGGCCGGTGAAATCAGGGGTGAAATATCCTTCAGCGATAACGAAAAAAACGAACTCTTCGCTATCGCAAGGAACAGTATCAGGTCGCAGTTCGAGAACAGGAAATTGACTCTGCCGGATGAAAGTGATCTTCCTGAGCTGCTTAAGAAGCCTTACGGTGCCTTTGTGACACTGAAAATAGACGGAAAGCTCAGGGGTTGCATCGGGAGATTTATCTCGGCCGATCCTCTTTATCAGGCTGTTTCTGCGTCTGCCTGCTCATCAGCCTTCGAGGATTATCGGTTTTCTCCCCTGACCCGGAAGGAATTTGAGAAGGCTGAAGTTGAGATTACCGTACTCGGACCGATGAAAAAGATCAGCAATATAAAAGAAATCACACTGGGCAGACATGGGATCTATATAAAGAAGGACAACAGGTCCGGAACGATGCTGCCCCAGGTGGCAACAGAAAACGGGTGGTCTGTGGAAGAGTTCCTGGGTTACACTGCCAGGGATAAGGCCGGACTGGGATGGGAAGGATGGAAGAATGCTGAGATATATATCTACGAGGGATTCGTCCTTGAGGAAAAGAAACAGTGACCATGTACCATGTTGCAGGAACAGTTTTAACCACCTTAATCTTATATCTTATAAGCTGGTTCCTGTACCGCAACAGACTCATATCCCGACAGATCCACAGGAAGGTATGGAATTCGATCCTCGCCATTACCTTTCTTTTTACAGCACTGGCTGGCCTCTTTCTGGCCCTTCAGATAAACTACAAATGGGAAACACATATAATCGGAACCATTCGCTGGTGGCATGTGGAGGTCGGAGCAGTAATGACGGCAACAGGCATATTCCACTTCCTCTGGCACATCACATATTATACCGGATTGTTTAATAAGGAGGAAAGGACTTCCTCCGCGGAAATGCCTCCTGCTGACAATTCCGGGGATATACCTGCAAATCTTTTTACTGTTGGCTTTATCAGCTCGGCCTTTCAGCTGCTCCTGATAAGGGAAATGATGAATATTGCCGGCGGTTACGAACTTATTGCCGGAACATTCCTTGCCTCATGGCTCATAGCTTCGGCCCTTGGGGCGGTAATGGCAGGAAACTCAGAACTTAACAGCCTTAAAAAGATAAACCTCATTTTCTCACTGAGCCCTGTAGCTTCTCTCATTCTCCTGATACTCCTGTCGAGACTCTTCCTGCGAACCGGTGAGATACCCTCATTCCTGGGAGGTTTTATCTATACACTGCTTGTTCTCCTGCCATTCTGCCTGCTTTCAGGGTTTACCTTTGTTAAACTGATCTCCGCAGCAAGGCAGGCAGTTAATTACTCTCCGGGCAGATCATTCGCTGTAGAGACCGCCGGAGGTATAGCTGCCGGCATTGCTGTGGTACTTCTTAGTTCCGGAATAATGAACACCTACAGTATGATGCTGATCCTTATCGTGTCGGGATTTGCCTATGCAATAGTTGTTTTCTTCATAAGGACCCGGGCAGTCATACTGACATTTAAAGCTTTCATCGGGTTGATAATGATATCGATCATCCTGTTTAATCCTGATAATTTTTTCAGGTCCATGCTGCTTCCCGGGATCAGTATATCAGAATCGCGCGACACACCATACGGAAACATTGTCAGGGGAGAATACGGAGGAGAAGAGAGTATATATTATAATCACCGTCTCCTGACATATTCCGGCAACACCGCTGAGCGTGAAGAGAATATCCATTATGCGATGCTCCAGAGCAAAAGTCCTGAAGAGATATTGCTGATATCAGGTTCAGTCAGTGCTCATATCGGGGAGATAATGAAATATCCGGTCAGAGAAGTGGTATATGTTGAAAGGGATCCGGCACTTGCCCGGCTGGAAAAACTTCCTGCATCTGCAGGCTCTGTAACGCTTCGGATTGAAAACGACGATGCATACAGGTTCATCGCAGATACTGACAAAAGTTTTGATGTGATCATAATGCTCCTTCCTCCTCCTTCCTCGCTTCTTCTAAACAAGTATTACACAGACGAATTCTTCAGCTCGGTGAAGAAGAAGCTCAGAACCGGAGGCATCTTTATGTGTTCGCCCGGGCCGGCAAAGACCTATTACAATGAAGAGTCGCTGAAACTCTATTCATCAGTTTATAATACTCTGTCAGATCTTTTCGGAAACGTTCTTCCGCTGGAAGGACACAAACTATATTTCGCAGCCTCCGACGGAGAGTTGTCGCCGGCAATATGCGCACTTACAGCGGAGCGCAACATCAGCAACATCTGGGTGTCGTGCGATTACCTTTCAGATGACCTGGTTGCATCGAGGTCGGAGGAGATCATATCCCTGATTGATCCGGACGTGGCAAGAAACAGGGCAACAGTGCCCGTAGCAAGCTTCTACTATCAGTCGTATAACCTCAGCAGGAGCATAGATGAGAAAATACCGGCACTGATACTTATTCTTGTTGTTTTTATTCCGCCGGTACTGCTGTTGCGGCGCAGGACTCTGCTGATGTATTCCGGAGCCGCAGCTCTTGCAGGATTTGAGATAGTTGTTTTACTGGTATTGCAGCTGACTGCCGGAAACATGTACCAGCTTACCGGCCTGATCGTTGCCGGACTTATGGCCGGGCTTGCCTGCGGGGCAGGTTTTGACATCAAGCCTCTTGCCTCTCTTTCCCTGCCGCTCAAAGGTTTGATCATAATACTGTTCTACCTGCTGGCAGGTTCGCTGATACCGCAGATAATTATCATCCGCTCCGGGTTGCTGGTGTCAGTAATCCTGGTAATACTGATCTTTCTTCCCGCGGTTGCCACGGGACATCTTTTCCGGGTCCTCGCCTCCGCCGGATGGCAGGGATCAGAAAACAGTGCTTCAGCTGTTTATGGCGCCGATCTGGCAGGGTCGGCAATAGGGTTTATCCTTATATCGGGACTTATAGTTCCTGCATTCGGAATCACTGTTTCAATCTATTTCATTTCAGGTATGGTTATTGCTGGTTTTATAACGAGCTTCAGGGGAAGCAACGGTTAGTTTTGTTAAATTAGCGGCAGGAAAATCAGAGTCATGCCTGAAAGACTGAAAGGTATAAGCAAACGCGAGTTCATGAAAAGGTGCATCCACCTTTCATCCGGTATATTCTGCATTCCTGCAGCTGATTACTGCGGTTTGCTCTCAGCAGGCTACCAGGCCCCCGGCAGGAAACTGGCGATGTATCAGCAGGAAACACCCAGGGGTATAATGTGCGGGATATGTCCCAACGAGTGTGTTCTGAAGGAAGGAGAACTCAGCCAGTGCAATAACCGCAGGGTAATAAAGTCAAAGCTTTACACCATAGCATACGGTAATCCCTGCTCTGCCAATGTCGATCCTATGGAGAAGAAACCTTTTTACCATTTCCTTCCGGGATCGAGGACATACTCCATTGCCACGGCTGGCTGCAACCTGGCTTGCCTGAACTGCCAGAACTGGACGATTTCGCAAATCAGCCCAGAGAAAACAAGGAATCTCAACCTGCCGCCGGTCAGAGTAGTGGAGGAATGCATTGCAAACAACTGCATGTCTATAGCTTATACATATACTGAACCGGTATCCTTCTACGAATACACCTTCGAAACTGCTCTCCTTGCAAGAAAAGCAGGGATTAAGAATATTCTTAAAACCAACGGCTATGTCAACGAAGAGCCACTAAGAAACCTCTGCACTGTAATAGACGCTGCCAATATCGATCTTAAATCATTCAATAACAGCACATATCTTAAGCTAACAGGAGCCAGGCTGCAACCAGTGCTGGATGCCATGCTTGTTTACAGGGAATTGGGGATATGGCTTGAAATAACATATCTGATGGTTCCTTCGTGGACCGATAACCTGAATGAGATCAGACAAATGTGCAAATGGCTGGTTGATAACGGTTTCAGAAGCACACCCATTCATTTCAGCAGATTCCACCCCACACATAAGCTTCAGCAGCTCCCTCCCACACCGCTCGATACCATTGAAAAAGCAGCCAGGATAGCATCTGAAGCCGGAATTCAGTTTGTTTACACTGGCAACGTTCCCGGAAACCAGCTTGCAGACACAATATGTCCCTCATGCGGGACATCTCTTGTCGTCAGGCAGGGATACCGGATTGCCGCCAACTCACTCAAAGATGGCAGGTGTCCGCGTTGCTCCGGTGTCATAAGCGGAGTCTGGACCTGACACCTGAAAAAATACAGAACCAACTCTCTTTAAAAATAATATGAAGCATTCTGAGGCATCCGGGCGGATTAGCAGGCTGAAGCAAGA
>CAYRQY010000150.1:0-6434 GCA_964426435.1 uncultured Rikenellaceae bacterium
AGGGGCTGGTGCCGGTTACGGTGTGCAAGTTCGAGTCTTGTCCTGGGCACAAAAAACGGTGCAGCGGTATAAATTTAAAGCGGCACAGAGGCGCCTTTTCCGCTGACGCGGAATCTCCGTTTCACTCCGATTTCCTTTGGCCTTTTATCTTTATTTTTTGGCCCTCAGGTTCATGTTCCATGTATAGACAAGATCTTCCCTTTCTGATCCTCCCTTTAGTTGTTTTTCATTTGACTTTCTGCCTTCCCCTCCAAATTGAGTGATCCCATTACCCGATTTTACAAGGAGATCCGGTTGTATCCGGGCTGGTTCGGAAGTTTTTTCCGGCATTGGAAGGATGATCGGGATTTGGGTCGCTTTTCTTTCTCCCACTTTATCCTTCAGATATTCGGTCATCCAGTCAGGCTTAATATTTCCTGTAGGGTCCGTAACAGCTTCTTCAACGGGTCCTACAGCAAAGGATAGATTACTCAGGGTTCTGGTTTTTGTATATGAAGGATTATTTCTACTTTCCTCGGGCCACTGCTTACTCTGCAATGATTCTTCCACACTCACATCATAATCTATCACATAGCCGCCGGGAATTATTTTCAATGCTTTATTGGTTTTAACATCATAAGCTACGATCCATTTGGTCATTTCAGTTGGAGGGTTGCCGGTAATTCTGGGATTTAGCAGTAACTTTTTTCTGGTGAGTATAGTTTCATAACCGGAATTACAGTTACCACCTGACATATTCCCATGACTGTATTGTCTCTCATCAGACTGGAGATTAAAGTCTGAGATGCTTACGCTTACAGGTGAATAATATATCCATCTTTGATTGTAGATCGGCATATCGACAGATCGCTCAACCTTAAGACTTACCTTTATTGTTGTATTGATTGTTTCATGGAGATCATGACTTTTCCTGGTTTCATTTGTACAGCCTCCGTCAGGTCTTTTTTCATTCTCAGATGTTCTGATTTCCCTTTGCGATCTTTTTGTAATGGTTAACAATGCATCATAGCAATTGATTTTTATCTCTTTTTCTGCAATTCTTTTGTACATTGATGTTTTCTGCAAAGGCGTTTTGGTTTCCGGAAGGACATCACATGAATTGTAAACAGTGATCCTGTCTTTGGCGGCTTCGCAATCGTCAGGGGCATTATATTGCACTGTTATGGTCCCGTCTTTAACCAGAAATACTTTATAATCGGGACCAATATCGCAATTATCCCCGTTTCCTATCCTACCGTAAAGTGCATGAACAATTATCCGGTTAAACTCGCGGGAATCCTGGGCGAACAAATCTTTAAAATCATCTATCTTCACTTTGATGCTTTCTCCCATCGCAACTTCTTCTTTTTCAGGACTGATTTTACATTTGAGAGGTCTTTTTTCAAAGCGTTCTATTATCTCCTCTATATCCGGACCATTTTCATAAGCGCTTCTTAGTTTATTACCATGACCATGCCAGGAGGTCCCGCTGTTATTTGATAATTCCCACGTTCCCAGGGTTTGCCAACGATGGACAAACTCACGCTGTTCCCCATTGAAATACATACTGATTGTCAGTTTGGATCGTACGGGCCTCCCTTCATCATTATACTCGTCAAGGCCTGAGACGAAATCAGCATCAAATGAATATTCAGGTTCGTGGTAGTCCACCAGCCAGTTTGAAACATCAATTCCATCCTCATGCGCTTGCTTAATGTCCTCCTCGATATAGGCTTTCCTGGAATAATGAAAACATGGCTGTGTCATCATTTCAGCAAGACGTGTAAAGATAGAAAATGGGAATGCCTCCGGATTGACTATTCCCATTGGGTCATTCACTGTGGAATTATCGAGTGTTGCTGTTCTCCGGCAATCTTCACAGGTTCCTGATTGTGTATAACACCACAGAGGTATTAACAAGAGGCAGAGTATTGTTGCCAGGTTTCTCATATGTAAATTGTTTAATTTTTTCAATCAGACTTTTGTAACCGGATATTCTTATAACTGTCAATACTGAGTTTCAGATTCCCGTCAGAAAATTCCAATCCTTTGCCTGTGCCTATTGTTACTTCCTCAAATCCACCTATGCCCAGGTCCTTTGAAAGTTTCTCAGCAAGTTGTATATGATCCATATCAGATGCTTCCAGGAGTATATCCGTCACTCTGAACTGAAACGTGACACTATTGACTGCAGCATTATCATCATATAATATGTCGATCTTATTGCTGATGCTGCCGAATTCATTATCTATCTTTATCTGATCGCGATACTGACCGGGCTCCAAAGAGACATATTGTGCCACAGGAACTTCTTTCATTTTGTTATAAATGACTTTAACCTCATCCCTGCTCATACCCGGATAGAAATCTAGTATCTTTAGGGATTGCTGAGCCTGAACGTAAGCAGAAACCAAAAAACAACTTAAGAAAATAAGAAATAATTGTTTCATTTTAAATGTTTTAAGTTATATCCATATTTTGTGATGCCTGATTGTTCACAAATCCGGCCGATAAACAAATAGCGGTAAATATTAATCGAATGTTACTCTGCCATTGATTATTCAATTAAGTAATTCCCGGAAAAGTTATTCAATTACGGGAATCAGGTCAAGAGTAAATGAGTAAAGAGGACTTTTGGGTTAGAATTCAGCCCTGGCAGAGAGATTTTGAATGTCCTTTTTTTCAACAGAATCATAAATTGCCTGCAGAATGTTTGTTCTTATATTAAGATCCGACAGCAGATTGTTGTTCCGTGTCGGGTAGACCCTGTTGCTCAGAAAGATATAGCTGATATCATAAACCGGATCGATCCAGACAAATGTGCCTGTATAGCCTGAATGTCCGAAGCTTTCAGGGGAAGCTCCCCTTGCCGGGTATGTCTTTTCCTGTGGCAACTGTGAATTATCAAGAAGTGGCTTGTCGAATCCCAGTCCCCGCCTGTTATTGTTTTCCGGGAACTGAACACGTGTGTACTCCCTGAGCACCTCTTCAGCGATCAGTTGTTCACCTCCGTAGCTGCCCATCCGCCTGTAAAGTTCCATAAGCTTCATCAGGTCGTTGGCAGTTGCGAAGAGACCTGCATGACCAGAGATCCCTCCAAGCATCGCTGCTCCTTCATCGTGTACCGTACCATGCAAAAGCTGCTTTCGAAATAGGGAGTCATATTCGGTGGGAACAATCCTGCTCAGGGGGTAGCGCTGATAGGGATTGAAACCTATGTCGTAAGCACCTATTTTTTGGTAAATGTTTCTTGTAACAAATTCATGCCAGGGTTCACCGGCCAGGCTCTCAATTATCTCAGGGGAAATGATGAACGTAAGATCTGAATAGACATATTTCTTTTCACCAAGCGGGCTCTTCTTTATTTCAGTGAATATCCGGTTCCTGTAGTTACTGTTAATATAAAGATGGTCGGCAACTTTTTCCTCAAACCTTGTGGAAGGCTCCGGGCGAAAGATACTCCTTTTAAGGTTGTCGTTCCTTCCCACAGTCTCCCTCCAGAAAGGGATCCATGCAGTTAGTCCTGCCTGGTGGGCAAGCAGGTCCCTCATCAGCAGGTCTTTCTTGTCTGACCTGTTGAACTCAACAAGGTAATAGCCAAGCGTCCGGTCGGGAGAAAATCTGCCATGTGAGTTAAGCAGCATTAGTCCGGCCAGGGTGGAGGAGACCTTTGTAACGGACGCAAGATCGAAAATATCCGTTTTTTCTATCCTGATACGGTTTTCGTACGTATGATAACCGTAAGTTTTATGAAATACCACTATCCCGTTCCTCGCGACCATCACCTGGCAGCCTGGGTAGGCTCCTGCCCTTATTCCTGCACTGGCAATTGAATCGATCTTTCGGTTAAGATATTCGGAGGACATTCCGGCACACTCCGGCAGACCATACTGAAGCCTGATGTTGCCGGTGGTCGTTATACCGAAACCGGAAGGCCATCTCTCGTTTATTGTTACAGGTAGAAGCCCTTTTGCCCCGATTCCACCGAAGATAAGCTGTGCCGACAGATCCTGGGTGTATTCATTTTCCTGGTAAGCAAGTATCAACCCCGTGCTGTTCTGCAGGGGGCCAAGTCTCCCTATTGCATAGGGATTACCGAAATAGGTAATTATCGTTCTGGTCAGTCCCGTTAGATTGCGAAGGAATTCTGCCAATTCGGGCTTGATCCCGTAATTAGCCTGGGGACGCTGATCCGTTCCGAATATCCCGGCTATGACAAGATCGTAGCCGGCAAGCTTTTCCATCAGTATGGATACAGATTTAACATCAGCCGTATTGGCAAAGAAATGATCGGCGGGGAGATAGTCCGATATCCTCTGCTGGAATGTAGTAAGTTCATTCCGGTTAATGGCAAGAGTAGCTATTTTTACCGACTGCAGGTTCTTAACCGGGATAATATCCCCGTCGTTTTTCAGAACCGTAAGTGCATTGCTGTAGAGTTCCCGTGTAAATGCTTTCAACCTGCTGGAGGAAATATCTCCTGTTATGTTTCCTGCGGCAACCGGTTCTAACCGGTTCAGTCCTGTCCAGTACTTTACAGCCAGTATCTTCCTGCATTTCAGTGAAATATCTTCGGCAGATAGCTTTTTTGCGTTGATATAATTCCGGATCTCCCTTATGGCTGCATCGACATCGGTAACAAACTCGATTACATCATTTCCGGCGGCAAGTGCCCTTGCGTCTGCCTCACCCGGACCAAAATACTTTGTTACGCCTTTCATGTTCATCGCGTCGGTCACGACAAGACCTTTGAAGCCCAATTGGTTTTTCAGCAGATCGTTTATGATCAGGGGCGACAGAGTTGAGGGCAGTGAAGATGCCGGATCGAGCGACGGCAGGTTCAGGTGGGCGGTCATCACGGCTCCGGCACCTTCGTTGATCAGGTTCAGGAACGGGAATAACTCGAGACTGTCGAGCCTGCTGACTGGGTGGGTAATAACAGGAAGGTCGTAATGCGAATCGACATTTGTATCTCCGTGTCCCGGGAAATGCTTTATGGTTGCCAGCACTCCCTTATCCTGCATACCTCTTACATACATCAGGGCTTTTGATGTCACATTCTCCCGGTTCTCACCGAATGAGCGGTAATTAATGACTGGGTTAAGAGGATTATTATTGATATCGGCAACAGGGGCAAGGTTAATATGTACCCCGAGTCTCCTGCAATGATCAGCAACAGCCTTGCCCATCAGGTAAATAAGCGAATCGTTCTGTATTGCCCCGAGTGTCATCTGGAATGGCAGTTTCTCTATATTATCCAGCCTCATGCCCAGTCCCCATTCGGCATCCATCGATATCAGGAGAGGAACTTTTGAGATCTTCTGATAGTAATTTGTAAGTTCGGCCTGTTGCTCCGCGGTACCCTGAAAGAAAACGATGCCTCCGACACCGTATTTCCTTATAAGATCAGCTACCTCCACCTCGTGGGAAACGCCCCGGTTGGAATATCCTGCAATCCAGATGCACTGTGCAATCTGTTGTTCGGGGGTCAGGCTCTTCAGTACCGAATCGACCCAGGGGTGATACATATATTTCAGGAAGGGAGGTTCTGTGGTCTGCGATTTAAGAATCAGGTTCGAAAGAAGAAAGAACAGAGCGATCAGCAAAATCCGGTGATATTTATTCCTGCCCATATAGTCTGGTATTAAACAAGTTACACATTAGTAATTTAACTGCCTAAAAATAGTGAAATTTTCCCCAAAAGGAAGGGTTAGGATATCCTCTTTAAATATTTTGCCGAGCCGCGTTGCGGCGGCCTGTTTGTAGCACGTGAACGTATGAAGATAATTATGAGCCTCGTAGAGGCGGCCTGTAGGGGAATAATCTGGTTATTATGGTTTTGTGGACCCATCCAACATCAACAGGTCGCTCCTACGGAGCTCAATAACATTCTATTTTACGCATTCCTTCTACAAACAGGTCGTCCCCCGCTAAGGCGGGGCAGGCTCTACGGAGCTCAATAACATTTTATTTTACCCATTCCTTCTGCAAATAGCTCGTCCCTACGGAACTCATCCTAAGCCCTGAGCTCTGAGCCCTGAGCTCTGAGCGCTATTCTACCTGCCCCCCGCCATTAAAATTCCCTTACTCCGGCAGAAATCCCTTTTTTCTTTTGAGGAAATGGCTACATTTGTCATTTCAGCTTGAAAATATAAATAACTGATTCCATATGATGCATAAGATCAACGACTTCCTTATAATGCTCGATGGCTATATCGGCGGACACCCCTGGTTTGTTTTTCTACTCCTGGGTACAGGTGTCTTCTTTACGATCTACTTAAAATTTCCCCAGTTCCGCTACTTCAGGCATGCTGTGGATGTCGTGAAAGGCAAATACGACCACCATCTCGATGTTGGTGATACATCACACTTCCAGGCGCTGGCGACAGCCCTGTCGGGTACAGTGGGTACCGGTAATATTGCCGGTGTGGCCCTTGCCATTCATCTCGGGGGAC
>CAYRQY010000151.1:0-6423 GCA_964426435.1 uncultured Rikenellaceae bacterium
ATTGTCGACCAGTCGGAGCAGATTGCAATCGACAGGCTCAGGGAGATGTTCGGAGCCGAGTATGCGAATGTTCAGCCTCATTCGGGCGCCCAGGCCAATATGGCTGTATTCCTGGCCGTTCTTAAACCCGGAGATACCTTTATGGGTCTTGACCTGGCTCACGGAGGACATCTCTCACATGGTTCGCCTGTAAACTCTTCGGGGATACTGTACAGGCCGGTTTCTTACGGCGTAAATGAAGAGACAGGGCTGATAGATTACGATATGATGGAGGAGATTGCCCTGAGGGAAAAGCCAAAGATGATAATCGGAGGGGCTTCTGCATACTCGAGGGAATGGGATTATGAAAGAATGAGAGCCGTCGCCGACGCCGTCGGAGCGATATTCATTGTCGACATGGCACATCCCGCAGGTCTCATTGCGGCCGGTCTTCTGAAGAATCCCCTCAGGCATGCACATATAGTGACGTCAACCACGCACAAGACCCTTCGCGGACCCAGGGGCGGAATCATATTGATGGGGGAGGATTTTGTCAATCCCTGGGGTATTACCACTCCGAAAGGCGAGCAGAGAATGATGTCGTCTCTTCTGAACTCAGCCCTGTTTCCGGGTATTCAGGGTGGTCCGCTCGAGCATGTTATTGCATCAAAGGCCGTAGCGTTCGGAGAAGCCCTCGATCCGGCCTTCAGGAAGTATCAGGTTCAGGTTAAGAAGAATGCGGAGGTAATGGCCGGAGCATTCATCGGCAGGGGTTATAAGGTTATCTCCGGAGGAACGGATAACCACCTGATGCTGATCGACCTGAGAACCAAATTCCCTGATATCTCAGGCAAGAAGGTTGAAAACCGTCTCGGGCTGGCTCATATTACCGTAAACAAGAACATGGTGCCTTTCGATACACGGTCACCATTCCTGACCTCCGGGCTGCGTGTCGGCACACCGGCAATTACAACCAGGGGGATGAAGGAGGAGCATATGGAGATAATTGTCGACCTGATTGATGAGGTGATATCCGACATCGAGAACGACGGTACCCTCAGGAGGGTGGGAGAGAAGGTCCTTGAACTCGTGAAACCCTTCCCGCTGTTCTCGGTGGAGTAACAGGGCGCTTACACGAGGATGGCATGCTTTGAAAATATAAGACACAAGAGAGAATGATATAACGTAATAACCTGTCAGTTATGAACACTCCCCGAGTTATTTATATTGTTGATGACGATGCTTTTATTAATAGCCTGGTAATCAATCATTTCAGATCTGAAGGGTATGTTGTGGAGGCTTTTACCTACGGAGAGGACTGCCTGGGGTCGTTGTGTGACAATCCCGACCTTGTTATTCTCGATTATTTCTTTCTTAAAGAGGGGCATAATGTGATGAGCGGGATGGAGATATTCAACAGGATAAAGGAGCTGAGACCGGATCTGCCCGTAATAATGCTTTCTGGTCAGGAAAGGGGAGATGTTGTGCTTGATCTTGCCAGGAAAGGCATTGATGATTACGTTATCAAGGATGTCAATTTTATTGACAATCTCTCAGTAGCCGTCAGGAATATTCTGGGAAGCAGCAACTGAAACCGGTCCGGTTTTATCTGAGGACGAAGTTGTAGGTGATTGTTCCTGTCTGAATTTCGGGAGCATCGGGTTTTGGTTCAAACCTGGCTTGCAGAGCCGCGTCACGCGCTACTCTTAAAAGATACTGGTCGAGGTTCGTACTTCCCTGCACTCCGGCTGTTGCCTGGGTAACCCTGCCATTGCGATCGACACTTATCCGTACGACTACCCTCCCCTCTTGCTGTGAGTCATATTTCGGTACGGGAAGTGACTGGACGCCTCTTCCCGCCAGGTTGTATGAAATACCCTTATCGCCCAGTCCGCTTCCTTCGCCTCTTACATTTGAGTCAGGCGATCCGGCAGGTACACCCTGGTTGCCCGCACCTCCGGCTGTTCCCTCGCTGGTGGCCGTGGTACCTGCCTTCTGGGAGCTTGCGAGAGCATCGCGGGTACGGTTCATAATATCAGCCTGTCTCTTCTGTTCTTCTTCAATCCTTTTTCTTTCAAGCTCTTCTTGTTCCCTTTTTTTCCTTTCGGCCTCCTGCTGTTCCCTCAGCCTTCTGTCCGCTTCTATTTTTTCCAGCCTTCTCTTTTCTGCCTCCGGGTCGACCTTTTTCACCTCCGGGGCATCTTCGGTATTCTGTGTCAGCAGGGCTTTCTCGGCCGGATCGGGGGTTACTCTCTGGGGAACGGGAGGTGATGATTCCTCGACAACCGGGGGGGGAGCAGATGGTTCAACTAATCCCGAACCGGTAAGATCGGTTCCGAAATTCACGATTATGCCCTCCTCTATCTCGGGTGGAGGCGGCACTGTCAGACCGAGTATAAGCAGCAATGCAAAAGCGACAATATGTATTATTGCTGTACCGACAAACCCTTTCTTTCTTTCTGAAGGGAAGGTCCGAAGTTCTCTATTTGGGAGATGTCGCAATTATCAGTCTGTAATTATTTGCCTGTGCTATATTCATTACCATAACGGCGTTCTCGAAAGGAACGCTTTTATCAACGTGAAGGGCAATATAGGTATCGGGATTGGCGCCCAGCTTCTCCCTGAGCACGGCCTCCAGGTTGTCGACGCTTACATGCTGCTGTTCCACGTAATACTGCAGGTCTCTTGTTATGGAGACTGTGGTCTGCGGCTTTGCCGAAGTTTGAGTGCTCCCTTTCGGCAGAACAAGCTTCAGCGCGGTAGGGTGGACCAGTGTTGATGTGAGCATGAAGAATATAAGCAGGTTGAACACGACATCAGTCATGCCCGCGGAGCTGAAACTGATGCTTACCTTGCTTCTCTTGGTTATAGCCATTTTATCTTTCTGATTTTATTGGTTCATTTAAGATATCCATAAATTCTGTAAGGGATGCCTCGAGGTTAAAGACCACCCTTTCAACCCTCACAACAAGGGTGTTATAGGCAAAGAAACACAGGATCCCGATGATAAGGCCTGCTGCAGTTGTTATCAGGGCAGTATAGATACCGTCGGAAAGAAGTGACACCTCGACGTTGTTACCAGCCTGCGACATTGCGTAAAACGAGCGCACCATCCCTATCACCGTTCCGAGGAACCCGAGCATCGGCTCAGCGCCTGCAATTGTAGCAAGGGTCGGGAATCCTTTTTCGAGTTTTGATATTTCCAGTTTTCCGGTATTTTCAATAGCAGTACTTATGTCGTGCAACGGCCTCCCAAGCCTGTTTATCCCCTTCTCAATCATCCTTGCGGACGGGCTGTCGCTCGATTTGCACAGGGCAAGGGCTGCTTCAATCTTACCGTCGTGGATGTAATCCTTTATCCTGTTCATGAAATTCTGGTCATCCTTTGCAGCTTTCCTTATGACATAATATCTCTCAATAAAAATATATGCTGCCACGAAGGAGAGAAGCACAATAGGGATCATCACCCATCCGCCCTTGATGGCCAGATCAAGCAATGTCAGCTTCATTGCACTTGTCCTTTCAGCAGTTGCAGGAAGTTCCTGCATAACGAACTGTAAAAAAATCATCTTTCAGTCTCTTTTAATTTATAAAAAGTTAATACACAACTCGTCACACGTGATGTGATTTCACGTGCGAAGATATTAATAAACGTAACTTTGCTCCCTTCTATTTTATGTGGTTAATAACAAAGACAGATTATTTATTAACCATCGGTGCTCTCTTCCTCCCGCCTGGCAGGGGATTTCTCCCTTCTCCTGAAAAGGTCGGAGAAGCGGTCGAAATCCTGTTTGAAGAAGAATCCGATTCCCTGTGTATAAGGCACCCCTTTTCCAGTGTATGGATTATTGAACCTGTTGAAGACCCTGAAACGGAACCTTTCCGTAAGTCTGTATTCAAGGTCAAAGTCCCCGGTTATAGGATTTGTGTTGCTTGCCGAACTTTCAGTACCTCTTACATCGAAGTTGCTGTTGATGAACACTCTGTCGTTCAGTAACTGGGTCGAGAGGGCTACCTGGAGTTCCTGAGGGTTAATATCCCTGTCGCCGGGCCGGTAGGCGAACCCGATATCAAAATCGTTGCTTATCTGCGAGAGCCAGTTGCTTACCTGGTTGAAAAGCATCTCTGTGGTTGTTACAGCCATAGCCGCTGTGCCTGTTGTGGTCGTCCCTCTCGATGTGCCGAGCGGATCGGCATAGAAGCTGTTCATAACCAAAAGGTAAAGGAACTGGCGGCTCAGCTCCTCATCGGTGGTTATCACGTTCCGGAGATAGGTTCTTGTTTCTTCGTCTGCCACAGGCAGAAAGATGTCGAAGCCGACTACGGGATTAAACAGCTTTCCTGACAGCTTAAGATGACATTCAACCGGTATCCTCTCGGTGAAGCGCTCATCGTTAAGTATCTCGAACAGCCTTGCTCTAAGTTTATAGATTGCCTTAATGTCGACATCAGCATCTTCAATATCTCCGTTAAATGTGATCCGTCCGCCGCTCTCCACACTGAATGACTTGTTCAGGATATTGCCCAATGTAAAAAGGTAATCCCCGTCTTCCACGATATAGTCTCCCACTATCCTGAAATCTCCGGCAGGATTCATTGTTATGTTGAGTTTGCCTGCCCCGTGTGCCCTCATAACGTCGCCGGCCTTCAGGTCGAGAATGATCTGCAGTTCAGCTTCGGGGGTGGCTTCGAGATCAAGGTTGATGTTAAGCCTGGTTTCCGCGGGTGGTGCTGCCGGTTTTTCCCTCACGATGATGCCCGTTGTTGTTGCGGTGTCGGGTCCCACAAAGGAGATAAAAGGGTATTCCGAAACCGAAAGGCTGGTGTTCAGGGATATGAAGAACCTTGTACTGCTTGCCGTCCTGGCAGAGATGTTAAAAGAGACCAGGTCGGGATCGGCTTTAATAGTCGTCACACCGGTGGCAAAGGCAGTGCCATAGAAGAGCTCATTGTCTTTAGGCCTGGTGTTAAGTACCTGGGTCTCTTTCATATTAATAAGAAGGTCGGCTCCGAAATCGTTAAAATGCCTGTGTGTGACACTTCCTGTCAGGGTTGCAATATTACCCCTGTCGTCAGTCAGCCTGATGTTGTTGAACCTGATCCCTGATCTGTCAAAACGGATTGAATCATTCAGCCTGTAACGAGTCTGCAGGTAATCGATCCTCATAGTTGCATTGTGAGCCATTACAGATCCGGTCAGATAGGGTCTGCTCAATTCTCCCGAGAGCCTCAGCCTTCCGCTTGCATGGCCGCTTATTCCTGAAGCAAAAGAGCTTAGCAGGGGATTCAGCGCATCGACAGGAAGCCTTTCTGTCTCAATCCTTAAATCTATGCCGCCTGTTTCAGGATCGTAAATGCCTCCGATGCTGAACATCTGGTTGCCCTTTAGGTTATTACTTGCTTCAATATCGACAACCCTGCTAATGTTATTCCATATGGATGTTATGGAGATGTCACCGTAATCACTGCCAAGAAGGGAGAAACCCTCTATGCCCAGTCTTCCTTCCACCATGGGATTACTGTACATGCTGGTCATCTTGATTCTTCCGCCTGCCAGCCCTTTGAGATCGAGCGGGAGATCAGGGCCGGACTGACTCTTATTCCCAAGGTTATTAAGGGGTTTCAGATCGAGACCCCTGAACTCGAACAAAAGGGTGTCCGTCACCTCTTCCGACAGTGCTCCGTTGACGAGGTAGAAATTTTCATTGTTGTTAATATACAGGTTGTTGATCCTTATTGCATTGGAGTCGATCAAAACATCCGCCCGGTTGATTTTCCAGAGATTATTGACCGACCATACTTCTGATGGTTCAATATCTATCTTAAGCACCGGTTTCCTGTGTTCATTAGTTGTTTTATTCACTGAACCGTACGCGTTGAACCGGCCCCTGTTTATCACTTTTTCCCTGTTGTCCCAGTTAATCATAAAGCTGAAGGTGTCGGGTCTGGTACTGAAATCTGCTGTCAGATCCTTAAGCTCCGACTGGAAAGGCAGGGTAAGGGATGTGCTTCTCAGAGCTGCATTAAGGCTCCCTTCGGAGATGCCTGCCTCAACGATAAGGTCGCGGAAAACATTATTCTTAAGTTCCAATCTCCTGGAATTGGCTTCAACTCTGAGAATGGAGTCTCCCATTACCGTTCCCCTGATTACACTTCTATCCGCAATAAGAAGTCCTGTCCGAAAGAAGTTGTTTATTCTGTCGCTGTTCCTGAAATCAACCCTGAAAGTAAAATTGTTGCCGCTCAGATGCTTCTCGCCCGGAGGGGGAGAAAACATCGAGGGCATCAGTGCCGAAAGGGTGTGCTTCATAAGGTTTCCTGTTTCGGAAAAGCTGTATTGTCCCCTTATTTCGGCATTCATAAAATCAGTACGCAGGCTGATTGCACGGTCTTCCCCTTCATTGTATGCCTTAACGGAGAAATCGTATAATTCGAGTTGATTGC
>CAYRQY010000152.1:0-6384 GCA_964426435.1 uncultured Rikenellaceae bacterium
CCAACACAAACAAGAATGAAAATAATGTTCAAAACATGTGGGTTCCATGTGACCTATAAAATCAAAATTATTTACACATGAAACAGGAAGCAATAATGAGGTCCTGCAGAACATCGGCGCTGGTTATCCTGATTTTAATCCTGACCTTTGATTCATACTGTCAGACCGGACAGGATAACCCCCTGCCCCAGTTCCTCTTCCCGGAGTTCAGCAAAGGAGTGATAAGGACAAAAGTGGGGTCGGCCATGGAAGCAGTCCTTAATTATAATATGGTCGATGAGGAGATGGTGCTTAACCAGAGGGGCAATTATATGGTACTTGATAAGCCGGAAGAGATTGATACAGTATTCCTGCGGAACAGGAGATTCATTCCGGTCGATAATGTCTTCTATGAAGTTGTGGCAAAAGGACCGGTATCTATCCTCATCCAGCACAAGAGCAGGTACGCCCCAACAGGAAGCGCAACGGCTTACGGAATGACATCACACACCCTCGGGCCTACAGCGGTTGGAACAATAAGAGGAGGAAACCAGGTGAGGAATCTTGATATACCGCCAAATGTAAAGATATCTCCGGCAACGGTTTACTGGGCGAGTGTTAACGGAGAGATGCAGAGGTTCACGAACGAAAGGCAGTTCATTAAATTCTTTCCGGCCGACAGGGCGGAAAAGATAAGGGAGTTTATAAGGGCATCAAACATCGACCTGAAGTCTCCGGATGACCTTGCCAGGCTGGGAAAATTCTGTAACTCTCTTATTCAACCCTGACATTCACCAGCTCAACCCTGGTTGCACTGACCCTGAGCACACGGAATACGAAGTTCTTTATTCTGATGACATCATTGCTTCTGGGAATACTTCCGTGATAATAAAGTATCAGCCCGGCAAGGGTTTCATATTCGTCCTCTTCCGGGAGGGTTATGTTGTAAGTCTCATTAAGGTAATCGATCTCAAGCCGGCCTGAGAAGATAAACTCCCTGTCGCTTATTACCTTTTCGGTAAGCTCAATAAAATCATGCTCGTCCTCGATATCCCCGACGATCTCCTCCAGAACGTCCTCAATTGTCACGATACCGGAGGTACCGCCGAACTCATCAACCACCAGCGCTACATTCTTCTTCTCTTCAACAAACAACCTCAGTAGCTTGTTTGCCGCCATCGTTTCAGGCACTATTGCCAGTTTCCTGACATGCGATTTAATATCAGGAGGATTCCTGAAGATATCCTTCAGCTCAAAATACCCGGTTATGTTATCAATGCTGTCCTGGTATACAAGTATACGCGAATGGCCCGTCCTGATGAACATCTCCTTGAGGTTTGAAACCGGTGTTCCCAGCTCGACTGCTTTTATTTCGGTTCTCGGCACCATGCACTCCCTCAGCTTCACGCTGGAGAAATCGAGAGCATTCTGAAAGATCTTTATATTATGCTGATATGGCTGAGATTGCCTGTCGGTGGTATCTCCATGACTTATCAGGTGGTCAAGGTCCACCCTGCTGAAAACCTTATCCTCCTGGTGATTTTCCGAAGATTTTATCCCGAAAAGAATCCTGATCAGGAAATTTGCCGCTGCAAGAGCCGATTTACCGATCGGATAGAAAACAAAGAAAAAGAAAAGTGCAGGTATGCTCAATACCTTGAGCCAGAAATTGGGAGCTATAATGAAGATCGTTTTGGGAAGGAACTCCGCAACAAGAAGGATTATTGCGGTCGAGATAATCGTGTTGGCAACAAGTACCAGCAAATCGGATCCCAGCAGTGGTGTAAAAACCGGTCCGAGCATCCTGCTGAAAAAGAGACCATAAACCACCAGTGCAATGTTGTTGCCGATAAGCATAGTGGCGATGAACTGCCCCGGGTTGCCGGTAAATATCCTTATAATGCCTGAACCGAAGAGGCCCTGTTTTCTGTCGAGCTCTATCCTCAGCTTGTTGGATGATATGAAGGCTATCTCCATGCCCGAGAAGAAAGCTGAGAAAATTATGGTCAGAAGCAATATCAGAATACCGTTCATGGCATAAAGTTAAACAATATTGAAACTGAAGAAGCCGGTCCGGGGATGATCCTGTTACTTTTCCTCAGTGATATAGATTGTTGCGCTGACATTTCTGATCTTTCTTTTTTGCAACCTGGGATCAGATTCAAACCCTGTCCCCATAACTATCTGATCCTCATTTGTTATTTTGACAAAGCGGTCGGTATAAATGAGATCCTTCTTTTCGTCCCAGTAGAGCAGTTCGGTCTCCAGCCTGTCGTTGATCTCGTTCACTGCCACAACGCTGTCCCTCAGTTCCCACAAGGTTTTGCTGTCGGTATATCTTGCATACTTCGCCGTAACCGATCCTGCGGGCTCGATATTTCCTTCATGAAACAGGACCTTTATTCCTTTCCTGAATTCGGTATAGGGAGGATCGGCATTTTCGTACCTTTCAAAGAGCGGTGCGACTAGCACCAGCATCAGCTTTCCCGAATCGGTATAGACGGTTCTGATATTACTGCCGCTGTGCGACGGCAGGCTCATTATGTCTGACTTGTCGATGGTGGGGATCTTCTTTTCGCAGGATAGAAGTATGAAAAGCACAAGTGTCAGTAGTACTGACACGGAGCGGAGGGTTGCAATATCGGATGTTTCATCCGCTGACTGAGAGGATTTCGTTGTCCGGTCAGTCATATCTTCGTTTTATGAACCAGACATCGAGAAGGTTCAGGCTTACTCCCAGTGTGAAATAGTTCTCGCGATGCAGGTTGTTTTCAAACGATCCTGCCCTTTTTGTATAGTCAAAAAAGAGATTGGCTTTTGACAGGGAACGCCGCAGGGGAATTCCGAGACCTGCCGAGAAACCATAGCCCTTTATCTGCTCGTTGTTGACAATAACGTAATTATCCTCAATATGAGCACCAACCCTGTATTCGATCCTGTCGAAATAGTTATATATCGAATATTTTTCAGGGATAAATTCAATTCCGAAATGGAGCGAGCGCGTATCGCCCAGGTAACCTTCTGCCCCGAGTATCTCGGCTTCTGACCATTTTGTTGTTATATAATCGAACGATGCTGTGAGTTTGTCTTTTTTCCCAACGGACAGACCGGTCCTTAATGTTCCCGGGATATAGGCCTTCTGGTCTTCACCCGTGAAATACCTGAGGGTGTCGGTTGTGTTGTAGGCACTGAAAAGGTAAGAAAAGTCCTCATAATCCGATTTAAAATTCTTTCCGCTTGTCATCGACACACCTGCATTAATAAAATAGTCTTTGGCGACAGGCAGGGAGAACTGAAGGCCGTAATCGAAATTAACCCCCCCTATTCGGAGGTTTTCTGACCTGTTATAATGGAATACGGTCTCATAGTCAGAAAATGTTACCCTGTTGGATCGCTTGATCTGCCCGAAAAGGATGGTCATATTTGCCCCAGCGGAGAAATATTTCATGAATCTTACTCCTGCACCCGCGAAGAAATTAATCAGACTGCCTTCCCCCAGATGGTTTGATGAGTATTCTCCCGTTATTGGATCGTAACCCGGATCCCCCTGACGAATGGTTTCGGACAGCTTATAATAGCCGTTACTGAGGGGGACAAGCCCGGCGGCGACTCCTATCCTCCTTCCGACCGGGAACCCGATCAGCAGGTGATCAAAGTTCATGTCGTCTGAGAAATGCCGTGAATCACCATCAGATAAGCGATTTATACTGTAATCGATGCCAAAGTCGAAGACAAAAGAATTTGTATCAATACTGGTATAGGATGCCGGATTGGTGAAGTAAATAGAACTGTTGTCGCGGAATGAAACACTGGTTCCTCCCATGCCCAGGCTTCTGAATGAACCTGCAGGTTCGAGGATCCCCAGGTTGAACCTGGCATAGGGAGAATTTACCATTTTCTGGCCGGAGACATTCACAAGAAACGAAAACAACAATAATCCGGTCAGGAGTATACTTTTATTTTGCATTGTATTCCAGGATATAATTTAGCCCGTCAGCCACAATGTCAGGCATGCAGGTGATTTCATGAGCTATCCTGCCCCTGAGATATTCACCGTCTCCGCCTGTCAGTATAACCTTCAGGTCATTTTGTTCTTTTTCAAACGTGCGAATATACTCATTTATTTCGTAAACAACTCCTGTGATCACCCCTGCGGTCACAGCCTCCAGGCTGTTTCTTGCCGGAGAGCGGAATTCTTCAGAAATGCTTCCCATCGGCAACTTGCCTGTATACCTGTGGAGTGCCCTGAATCTGATGTTAATTCCTGGTGATATGTTGCCACCCCTGTATACTTTCCCTGACAGGAAGTCGTAGGTAATGGCAGTTCCTGCATCAATTACCAGCACATTCTTACCGGGAAAGTGCGAGTAGGCCCCGGCAACGGCAGCTATTCTGTCTGTGCCGAGAGTTTCGGGGGTTTCGTATTCAATCCTGAAGGGCAGCTTCGACCGGTTAGACACTATGTGAACAAATGGTATGTTCACAGTAAGGAGATCATAGATAAAGGGAGGCAGATCCTTTACCGATGATATGATCGCTTTCGTGAAAGTGAGCCCTGCAAACTTCTTTTCTATCTGTTCACATTTGAACTGGTGGGATTTGAAGGAGTCAACCTTCCTGCTGCCATCAAAAACGGCCAGTTTGGTGGCAGAATTTCCGATGTCTATTATGAGATTCATGGCTTAAGAAAAAGTAAAGTTAAGAAAAAAAGTGTGAAGTGCCTAAAGTGCCTGGAGTTAGAAGTTAGAAATTGAAAGTCATATTAACTTTAGGCACTCCGAACTTTAGGCACTTCACACTTTAGGCACTTCACACTATATACATATTACCTGTTCTCACATGCTTCAAGAATACCCTTCAGTACCCTGATGGCAGCACTCACCGACTTTACACCGGAGACCGTGAGACTCAGCTTTGAGTTCTTCTGCTTCATCCTCATCCGGCCCGGATTACGGTTCACGAAGTTCATCACTTCAGAGAACTGCTTACTGCTGTAGAATCCCGAACGTGGATCGGAAATAAAGGTTGCAATCATCAGATCATTTTTAAGAACAATCTTCTCGATGCCGATTTTGACGGCGACCCATTTTACCCTCACAATATCGAGAAGTGATGCAGCCGGCGGCGGAAGGGGCCCGAACCTGTCAGCAAGTTTCTCAGCGAAAAGATTGAGAGAATCTTCATCCTTCAGATCATTAAGTTCCTTGTAAAGCCTTATCCTTTCAGGAATATTCGAGACATATTCATCGGGAAACATAATCTCCAGGTCTGTATCAATTTGAAAATCGGGCACATAGTCCTTCGGCCTGTTTGTCCCCGGGTGTTTATCCTCCTCTTCATTTTCGGCAGGTTTGTACAGAGGCTCTGACTCCCTGAGTTCATTCATAGCCTCATCAAGTATCTTCTGGTATGTCTCGTAACCAATTTCTGCTATAAAGCCGCTCTGTTCTCCTCCGAGGAGATTTCCCGAACCCCTTATGTCGAGATCCTGCATTGCGATATTGAAGCCGCTGCCCAGCTCGGAGTTCTCTTCAATTGCCTTAAGCCTTCTTCGTGCCTCGTGTGTTAGTGTGCTCAGCGGGGGAGTTATAAGATAGCAGAAGGCCTTCTTGTTGGAGCGTCCGACCCGCCCCCTGAGCTGGTGAAGCTCCGACAGTCCGAAGTGGTGGGCATCGTTTATGAATATGGTGTTGGCATTGGGTATGTCGAGGCCCGATTCGATTATTGTGGTGGCTATAAGGACGTCATAATCGCCCTGTATAAAATCAAACATATGATTCTCAATCTCGCTTCCATCCATCTGCCCGTGTACAATAGCGCTCTTAACCCTCGGGCATATGGCACTTATCCTTTCCTTTATCTCCTTTATGTTATCCACCCTGTTGTGAATGAAGAAGACCTGACCGTTTCTGGAGACTTCATATTCGATGCCCTCCTTAATAATTGCTTCATTGAAGCCGTGCAATTCCGTTACTATCGGCATCCTGTTGGGCGGAGGAGTGTTTATAATCGAGAGGTCGCGCGCTCCCATAAGCGAGAACTGCAGGGTCCTGGGGATCGGAGTGGCAGTAAGTGTGAGGGTATCCACATTGGCCTTCAGTCTTTTAAGCTTCTCTTTCACCGCAACTCCGAATCTTTGCTCCTCGTCAATTATCAGCAGCCCCAGGTCCCTGAACTTAACATCGGAAGCAACAAGCTTGTGTGTTCCGATTACTATGTCGAGTTTGCCGTCGGCCAGGTCCTTAAGTATTCTTTTCTGATCTGACGGCTTCCTGTGCCGGCTTATATAGTCAATATTGCAGGGGAATCCCTTAAGGCGTGATGAGAAAGTCTTGTAGTGCTGCAGTGCCAGTATTGTTGTCGGCACAAGTACAGCCGTCTGCTTGCTGTCGGAAGCCGATTTGA
>CAYRQY010000153.1:0-1805 GCA_964426435.1 uncultured Rikenellaceae bacterium
TTTAAGGTTTCAATTTGTCAAATTTAATTCTTTATCCTATTCCAGAAACTGATTCAGGAGAATATATTACTCCTTTTAAGGATTATCAATATTACAAAAAAACTCTTTCCCTTCAAAATAAAATTCCGGGCAGCGGAAGATCAATTAATCAGCTTCCCGCGAAGAAATAAGTTTTCCTCTTCAGCACCGGATCAATATCAAAATACCTCATAATGAACAACTCATCACTTTCTTCCGATTTTCCGTAAACCCTGTCGGTGTCGCTCTTCTCATCGCCGTTAACGCCCATCCTGCGCTCAAAAATGTCAAGCGTTTTTATGGTGCCGCCGGTTTTTGTCAGGGTAATCCTGTAGAGATGCTCCCCGGCACGTAACTCAACACTTTCTTCTGTCTCTTCAAAAGCCCATCTCTCAAATGGTATCCGGATAAAATAGGAAAGATAACGGGCAACCCTGGTTGTATCCCAGCCTGTCATCTCACCTGTCTGGTCCTGCAATGTATATCGGCTATTATTCTTATTTATCGAGAACGACTGCAGGGTGTCGGTGAAATTCCGGAGACTCACTGACCTGATCTCTGACGGCATAACACTGAAAACCGTATATGTCTGCCAGCTGAGCTCATTTGTACTAAATGCCGATCCGATATCTTCTTCGATACCGGGTATATGTACAATGAAAGGTTTCGACCTTTCACGAGTCTTCATTATGTTACCGTAAACATTCGACTTCGTCCTGTAAACATAAAACGACCTGATCAGTTTATTCCTGCTGTAAACCTTCACCCTCACAGGTACCACTCCCCTGCTGCTGATCTCCTCGTTAAAAAGCTCTTCCGATACCGGCGACTTGATCTTTAATCCCTCAATCACCTTAATAATATAGCTGATGCTGCTGATTTCCGCGGCGGCATTATCGTTCACAAGCCACTCATCACCACTCTTTCTGAGGATCAGCTTCTTTGATGCTTCGTGGAGTTCGATCCGGGTTATCTCTTTTCCCGGGTCAACAGCGAATGATATATTGCCCTTACCAAATGGTGAGCGTTCCCTGAACACCAGGAAAAAGGCCAGGAGAACGGCGATGAAAAGGATCAGATATCTGAGGTTCTTATTCACTTCATCAGCGGGTAAAGCGTCTTCGGCGCAGGTATCCGTTCAAAGAACCTGCCAGTACAACGATGAGAACCGGGCCGGCAATATTGATCAGCTGCCATTTCTTCCGTTCTTTCCTTATCCTCTGCGGATCAAGCAGACGAAGCTTGAGCTCCCTTGATCTCAGTTCCATGAGATTGTTATCATCCACCAGGTAATTCATGCAGTTTATAATGAAATCCCTGTTGCCGAACACTTCCCCGGTGTATTTATCCTGTCCCAGGGGAAGGTGTGTTTCAGACATCCCGGACCTGCTCACTTCATTACGGATTATATCAGCATCGGCAACAACAATCATCTTCGTGGGAACGCTCTCATCCTTTACCTTCAGGTCCTTCACGTTATGAAGACCTGAGGTAATCCTGTTCCGGAAAGCGGAAGGGAATATCCCTTCGAGAAGTATCGCAACGGGAAGGTCTGACCTGTTGAAATCCCTTTCGTCGGGTAACTGTTCAGCCTCCCTCAGGCTTATCATAAAAGGAGGCTGAAGCGTCCTGGCATATCCTGATGTGCGCAGCAGAATATGCTTCCTTATCCTGCCGTCGAGACCCACCGTGTCGATGGTATTCACAAATTCACCTTTTACCCTGTTTATGCTGCGGGTGACCGGATGACCGGGTTCCGGCACGAGGAGCGGGAAGTAGACCCATGG
>CAYRQY010000153.1:1815-6347 GCA_964426435.1 uncultured Rikenellaceae bacterium
ACCGAAACAACCTGCTGCCGCGTGCCCCCTGTCATCAGCGTCAGCCTGATGATCATGCATTCAAGATCCTGCACCACTACCGGGTTCACCCTTGCACCATACCTGAAGAGCTGATCTTCGATATTCAGGGGCCTGTACAATGCCGCGGTCGTTCCTTTTGCCAGGCTGTCGGCATTGATATCGACCTCTTCGACCAGCCACAAAACCTTCCCCCCGTTCATGATATACTGGTCGATGACGAACTTGTCGGCTTCGGAAAACTCCTCCTCCGGTCCGGCTATTATCACTGCAGCATAGTTGTCAAGTATACCTGGACGGCCGCCGGGGACACCCCTGTCGATCGAGAAGAACCTGGCGAGGCTTAATGTGATGTCTGCCACTTCTATTTCCGGCATCTCGCCATGCCCTTCAATGAAGGCTATTTTGTAAATGGTATCCGAGCTGAGAGTGGATATTGTCTGGATCATCTCATATTCGAGCGACTCGACAGAGTTGAGAATGTTCTGTTCGTATGTAAGGGCACTGTTGTTCTTCAGGAAGTTGACCGGCACCTCTATGCCGTTGTAATTAACGATCATCCCGGGAAACACTATCTTCCTTGTCGAGCCGCCCTCAGCATCGCCGGCCATTATATTAACCGGCGAGAGGCCCTTTTCGTAAAGCGCCCTGTAATGAGCCTCTCTCTGAGCGGCATCGCGGGTATCAGCGGGATTGATGAATTCATAGTCTACCTTTCGCCTCGACACAATGCGAAACTCATCCAGCATCTCCCTCACCGATCGCCTGAGCCTCTTGAGAGGGATGGGCATCTCACCGTCGAGATAAACCTGGATGTAAATATCATTCTTAAGATCGCCCAGTACCCTGCGGGTAGGCTCCGAAAGAGTATACCGCTTATCTTCGGTAAGATCGAGCCTTATCCTCAGGAAGGAAATTAAATATGTGGCAAACACCACCCCTGCCGCAATTATGAGAAACTGCGTGAGGCTCCTCTGCCTTAAATTATTTCCGTTCTTTCCGGTATTGTCCATATCAGCTTCTTTTCCTCCATTTGCGCGACATCAGGACAACCCTGGTAGCTTCGTTGAATATTATGATAACAGCAAGGAAATATGCAATATCCCTTATATCTATCACACCCCTGCTGATCGACCTGTAGTGTTCATTTATTCCCAGGCTCACTATGAACTCATCGATACTTCTCAGTCCCGGAAGCCAGGCCAGTGAATCGAATCCCACGTAAAGGAAAAAGCAGATCACAACCGCCATAATAAATGCAATTATCTGGTTATCTGTTATTGACGAGGCGAAAATACCTGCCGAGGCATATACCGATGCCAGGAAAAAGAGTCCTAAAAGAGCTCCGAATGTGCCTCCCTTGTCGAGATTGCCCTGGACCTCGCCCAGGCTGACCACCGACAGGTAATAGATAACCCCGGGGAGCAGTGCCAGCAGAACCAGAGTAACTGAAGCAAGGTATTTACCGTAAATTATTCCCCTTTCGGTAACCGGTTTCGAAAAAATGAGCTCGATGGTGCCAAGCCGTTTCTCTTCCGCAATCATCCTCATTGTTACGGCGGGAACCAGGAACAGGAACACCCAGGGCGAGATGAAGAAGAGTGTATCAAGTCCGGCATAGCCGCTGTCGAGTATGTTCCATTCGCCCGGGAACACCCACATGAAGAGGCTGTTGAAAAGAAGGAAAACGATTATTACCACATAGCCTGTCAGGCTGCTGAAGAATCCCTGTATCTCCTTTTTATAAATAGCCAGCATATCTTTCCTGAATTCCTTCCCGCTAATTATAACACTTTTTCCGGTTTCCTGCCATTTTTTATATCGGAAATTATCACTTCCGAAAAATAAAAATCAATTATCTGCCTGTATGTGAATCCCTTAAGGGCCATAGCCATTGCTCCCTCCTGGCATAGTCCTACACCATGCCCGTAACCGCGACCTGCCAGAACGACTGAATCACCCTCTATTCTTACCGAAAAGAAGGAGGACCGCAGGTTAAGGTCGCTCCTGATCTGCCGCAGGGGGAGACTGAAAGTGCCAACCCTGTAATCGGCGAGCCTGGTTGCCTGGGTAAAAGCGAATATACCACCAGGATTAACACTGCCCGAATAACCCGACCGGCGGAGGTATGATATCCACTCCTGAAGATGTAGGGATGTCCTCCACGTGGCATTTCTCGATGATGTACAGTAAGGATCGGTAACTTTCTTCAGGTAGGGCAATCCCGAGAGCCATGCATCTTCCGCCCTGGCAGTTTCGCCCCCGCAGTTGGCGTGGAAAGCAGGCATTATCAGTATGCTGTCCCGGTCCATGACTATCTGTCCGCGGGTCTGCTCAACTGCACGGGCAATTACCTGATCGGTGTTTATCCCGTTGTAAGCCTGGCAGTGGATGTCGTCGCACAGGTTGAAATTATCCGGAAGGTGCCTGTCGTCGTGCCTGTGCAGATAGGTCCTTGCCAGGAGAGCCTGCGACCTGGAATATTCGATGTGCCTCCCCTCCCCTCCTTCGGTTCTGACAACCCCGGCCAGGTATTCCTCTATGTCGCAAACATTTATAAACAGCACCTTTTCGAGGTCATAAAAACAGTGAAGGCTGCCGCTGTAAGTCCTGGCACTTCCCGAAGGTGTTGTCGGACGGAGCGAAAAAGTATCCTTTCCACCGAGTCCGGTTATTTTCAGTGTGTCGCAAATAAATCCAGCATTGTTTCTTGTGCTTACAAGAACCTTCTCACCATAGTGGGAAACAAGAAGGTTATCGCCCCTCTTAAGGGTCATACTCATTTCGCCGTCGCCGGCAACAGAGTAACTGCCCTCATTAACAGTGAATACCGCAGCTTCGGGTCCCAGCACTGTAAAAAGGCGTACCCGTACCTGTCCGTTGAGGAGTCCCGGGCAAATCAGTATTAATATTGTCAGTACGAAATATTTCACTTATAAGTATACACATTTAAAAGAGTTCCAGCTCGCCGCAGTGGTAACTTCCACCGTTACGACGTTATGCCGCTACGCCGTTTTACCGTTATGCTATTGCGTCTTTACTACTTTCGCCTTTTTCCTTTCACCTTTTTTACCCTCCGTAGCTTTCTTTGACCTCCGTAGCTTTAGCGGAGGAGGTAGCGAAGGAGGGCGCCTTCATTCTTCAGTCTCCTTACCATATCTCCTGCCACTCTCGCCGATGCACCTGAGGGGCCCAGCTTTTCAGCCAGCTCCCTGTATTCCGACAGCATTCTTTCGCGTCGTTCTCCGCCCGTGAGAATAGCTTTCAGCTCCCGCACAAGATTTTTCCTCTTAAGTGAGTACTGAAGCAGTTCAGTGACCACCTTGCGACCCATTATCAGGTTCACAAGCGACACATACTTCACCTTTATAAGGATCCAGGCTAAAAGGGCGGAAAAGAAATCACCCTTATAACAAACAACCTGGGGAGTGCCGATCAGGGCTGCTTCAAGTGTTGCCGTACCTGATGCCACAAGGGCGGCTTCGGCCGAACGCAAAACAGTGTATGCAGCGTCCTGTGCCAAAGTTACAGGCTTCCCGCCGATTATTCTCCTGTAGAAATCTTCCGGTATGCTCCCTACACTGGTAACAATAAAACGGTATCCGGGGAAAGAGGAGACAACCTCAATCATGTGAGGCAGTATACAGGCGACCTCATGCTTCCGGCTGCCCGGCAGCAAGGCGATTACAGGCGTTTCATCCTTCCCTTCGATCTTCAGCTTTTCTTCCGCCTGCCTTATCTCTTCCATCCTCCGTTCTATCTCATCCACAAGGGGGTTGCCGAAATATTCAACTTCAATGTTATGCCTTGCGTAGAACTCAACCTCAAAAGGAAAGATAATGTACATGCGGTCAACAAACTGCCTGATCTTTTTAACCCGCGACTCCTTCCAGGCCCAGATCTTGGGAGAGATATAATAGAACACCTTCAGTCCTTTTTTCCTGGCAAATTCCGCTATTCTCAGGTTGAAAGCCGGGTAATCGATAAGGATTATCACATCCGGATTTGATTCTGTAATCTGTTGCTTACAGAGTGCAAGGTTATCAGCAATCGTACGAAGGTTCTTCAGTATCACCAGAAAACCCATGAACGCGGTCCTGGCATAGTGCATAAGAAGATTTGCCCCTGCATCCCTGATCAGATCACCACCCCATGCATCGATTACTGCTTCAGGATCAGCTTTTTTTAGCTCCCTGACGAGGTTCGAGCCGTGAAGATCACCGGATTGTTCACCTGCGATAATAAAGTACCTCATCTCAGGAATTTTATGCCAAACACCAGTATTGCCCAGAAGATTGTGATACCAAGAACTCCCCTGGCAGCCTTAAGCATGTCCAGCCTGTTGTAAACCAGGAACAGAAAGAGGTTGGGAAATACAGAAAGTGATAGTGTATGTGTTATGATGTCAGCATCAGCTATTCGTTTAAGATATGCTCCCAGGGATTGCTCACCGTGGGTAAAGAGGTATACGGCGAGGGCAGTAATTACCGGAAGCAGGAATCCGGTTACCAAAC
>CAYRQY010000154.1:0-6254 GCA_964426435.1 uncultured Rikenellaceae bacterium
CCAGCGCGTCTACCAATTCCGCCATCCGGGCTATCTTTTTACTTCGGTAGCCAAGGTTATTTCATTTTCACTTGCAAAGAACACTGCCCTTGTATCGGGATGGCGGAATTGTCCGCCCCTGCAGGCTGGCTCCTCGCGGAATTTGCCCACCGGGCAAATTCTGATCGCTCGGCCCTGCCATCCGGGCCTTAATAAGACAAAAGACAAAAGTAAAAAGATTAAAGTAAAAAGTATAAGAGAAAAAGCTATTAATTTATAACTGTAGTTAATGATTTCTAGTCAAATCACGATTCACGATTCACGATTCACAAATCACAAATCAAAAATCAGCCTTTTAGAGCACCAGCCTCCGCTAAAGCTACAACTGGCAGGCAGAGCACAGTGTTAGACCCTTCGCCTATTTCTACCCTCCGTAGCTTTAGCGAAGGAGGGCATCTATCGCCTATCATCTATCGTCTATCGCCTATCATCTATTCCGCTATCGCGGAATCTCCACTTCGTTTCGATCGCCTATTCTTCCAGCAACATTATTTCCACCTTCCTGAATTCAACAGGATGACTTTCAGCCTGCAGGGAGATGTAACCCTTATCAATAAGAGTACCCTCCGGTACCGGATATCCTTCGTGAGCACCGCCAACCTGAGGCCTGTTGTACATTATTACAGTGTCACCCTCGAGAATATGATAGATCACATCACTGCCCCTTACGATAAACTCAGCTGTTACCCATGTGTCCAGATGGTAGGTCTTTGACCTGGAATTGTTGCAATGCCGTGTAACGAGCTTCCCGTCCATCTCAATATGAGTTCCGGGTGTGCATACATTAAGGGTGGTCCTTTCGTCGACACCGTTGCCCCCCAGGAACTGGGCTTCGATCGATACGGGAAAATCCTGGTCGAGGAGCATCGATGCGGCCGATTGAGAATGAAGCATAACACCACTGTTTCTTAAAGCCCATGCCGGGCCGCCCGGGACCTGTTCTCCAACAAACCTGTATTCAATGCGCAGCTTGTAGTGAGAAAAAGGCTCCTTGTAAAAGATATGCCCAAACTCATTGTTGAATTTCTCAAAGCCTTCATACTTTACCTTCATCAAGCCATCCTCTACGCGGAAAATGTTCTTGTAGTTGTTATTGAGTTCGAAACCTTTAATCTTGATATCCCAGCCAGAAAGGTCTTTTCCGTTAAAAAGCTGGATCCAGTTCTCTTTTTCGCCTTTGCGGGAAGTTGATCCGCATGAGGCTGCGATAAGCAAAAGCGTAATGTAGGTAATTGCCTTTTTCATAATTTAAAATATTGGTTTATAATTGTTATAACTCTATTAATTAACCACGGAGCATGCAGGGTTACCGTCTGCCTCCGCGTCCTTAGGCCACCGCAGCCCGGGCGAAGGCTGCAGCGAAGGTAACGTTACGCCGTTGCTCCCCTCCGTTTACGCAGCAACTCACTACTCGGGACCATCTCCTTTACCGTCCTGATAATGCTATCGGTATCAAATCCGCACTCCCTTATAAGCTCCTCCTGCGTCCCCTGTTCGACGAAATAGTCGGGTATGCCAAGACGCCTGACCTCGGCATTATATCCGTTATCGCTCATGAATTCAAGGACAGCGCTTCCAAATCCACCACGGAGGATCCCGTCCTCTACGGTGATTATCATTCTGAACTTCCTGAAAACCCTGTGGAGTATCTCCGTGTCGAGAGGTGCGACAAACCGCATATCATAATGTTCGGCGGAGATCCCCTCCTTCTGAAGTTGTTTTACGGCATCTACAGCAAAATTGCCGGGATGACCGATGCTCAGTATCGCAATATCGTAACCTTCGGAAATAAGTCTGCCGGTACCCGGTATTACCTCTGTAAAATCCTTGTCCCACTCGGCTGTAAGCCCGCATCCCCTCGGGTAGCGTATCGAAAAGGGAGATCCGTATTTTTCGAGCTGGGATGTATACATAAGGTTTCTGAGTTCGCTTCCGTTCATGGGAGCAGAAACTATCATGTTCGGAATGGTTCTCATAAATGCCAGGTCGAAGAATCCGTGATGAGTGGCTCCATCTGCCCCTACAAGTCCGCCCCTGTCGAGGCAGAACACAACATGCAGGTTCTGAATTGCAACATCGTGTATTACCTGGTCGTATGCCCGCTGGATAAATGAAGAATAGATGTTGCAGAACGGGACCATGCCCTGTGTGGCCAGGCCGGCGGAGAAAGTTACGGCATGCTGTTCTGCTATTCCCACATCGAATGTTCTTTCGGGGATCTCCTTCATCATAATGCAGAGTGAGCTCCCTGTGGGCATTGCAGGTGTTATCCCGGCAATCCTTTCGTTTTTCCGTGCCAGCTCGAGGAGTGTACGCCCGAACACTTCCTGGTAAGTCAGCGGGACAGTTGAATCAATAAGATCGAGCATCTCTCCTGTCTCCTTATTGAATTTCCCGGGGGCATGATAGGCAGTCTGGTTCTCTTCGGCACTTTTAAAACCTTTTCCCTTAACCGTGAGGCAATGCAGTAATTTGGGTCCGGGTATCCTTTTAAGATCTTCCAGCACAGCTGTAAGATGCATGACATCATGTCCGTCAATGGGTCCGAAATACCTGAAATTCAATCCTTCAAAAAGGTTGCTTTTATCGAGAAGGGTGCTCTTGAAGCCGGCTTCGAGCTGCCGGGCCAGGGTGCGTGTTTTGGGGCCTATCCTGCCGAATCGTCCGAGAGCGTTCCAGATCTTATCCCTGAACCTGTTGTAAGTGCGGCTTGTGGAGATGTCGAGAAGGTACTCCTTAAGTGCTCCCACATTCGGGTCAATGGCTATCTTGTTGTCATTCAGTATTACAAGGATATCCGATTTGGCTATTCCGGCATTGTTAAGACCTTCAAAGGCTTCTCCTGCAGTCATAGCACCATCCCCTATCACAGCAACCACATGCCTTTTTTCCCCTTTCTGCCTGGATGCAACCGCCATTCCGAGAGCTGCCGAAATCGATGTGGAGGAGTGTCCTGTACCAAACGCATCATACTCACTCTCAGACATCTTCGGGAAGCCGCTTATCCCCCTGTATTTCCTGTTCGTCGTGAACCTCTCCCTTCTTCCGGTGAGGATCTTGTGTCCGTAAGCCTGGTGGCCGACATCCCAAATTATTTTGTCGTAAGGAGTATTGAAAACATAATGAAGCGCAACAGTGAGTTCCACCACCCCAAGACTGGCCCCGAAATGCCCCGGATTATTGCTTACCACATCGATGATAAACTGCCGGAGCTCATTGCTGACATTTACAAGATCAGCCGGTTTAAGCTTCCTGAGATCTTCAGGTGATGAGATGGCGTTCAGCAGGCTCTCCTCAGAGTTCATTTGCAGTAATATACATTATTTTACAGTGCAAATATAAGAATTATTATTGCCTTATGGTACCGAAGGACGATAGCCGGAATTTCCTATTTTTGCCCCGTTAGTTATCAGCAGTAACAATATTTGAGCAATATGGTTGTTAAAGTATAAAAATAATACACAGGATATGAACAGACCGGTGATTTCTTTACTCTTTCTGATTGGGATAGCAATATCCGCAATCTCGTGTGTAACAGGCATGAAGCACAGGAAGCTTCAGGACACCAGCCGGAATTTCATGCTTGAAAGAGATGATTTCAAGACTGAGAATATAATGCTTACGATGGCCAACAGGGAGCTGGAAGCCAAAATAGCAAGGCTTGAGAATGAAACAGGCACGATCAGGGAAGATCTTGCTTCCGCCAGGGTTGAACTTAACAGGGCCAGGGAGGAGTATGGCGTGCTTACCGGCAGATACAGCGATCTGCAGAATGCACATGAGGCTTTAATACGGGGAAATCTCAGCGAGACTAAAAAATTGCTTTCAGAACTTCAGTCTGCCCAGTCAGACCTGAAGACCAGAGAGGATCTGATGCGTCAGCTGGAACAGAATCTCGACATGAAGAAGGCGGATCTCGACCGGCTCACGTTCGAACTTGAGAAGCGAAACGCAAGGATGGCCGAACTTGAAAAGGTTCTCGATTCTCAGAAGAAAATTGTTCAGGATCTTAAGAATAAGGTGTCTGAGGCCCTGCTCGGTTTTGAGAACAACGGGCTGACTGTCTCCATGAGGGACGGCAAGGTATATGTATCGCTTGATGAACAGCTCCTGTTCAGGACAGCAAGCTGGGAGATCGATGCCAACGGAAGAAGGGCTCTCAGGAGCCTTGCTACTGTGCTTGAGAGGAATCCCGGTATTCAGGTTACCATCGAGGGGCATACCGACAATGTTCCATACAACCCGCGAAGCGGCCAGCTTATCGATAACTGGGACCTCAGCGTGAAGAGAGCCACAACCGTGGTCAGGGTTCTTCTTGAAGGAACTAAAATTGATCCCCAGCGACTTACAGCCAGCGGCAGGAGTGAATATCTTCCGCTGGACGGACGCAACACAACCGATGCACGCCAGAGGAACAGGAGAACGGAAATAGTGCTTACCCCCGACCTTACAGAATTATACAGGCTGATAGACAGGTATTAATCGCGGGGTTCGCTGAACTCCTGAAGTCTCACATTCATGTTCGAAAGTGCCTGCAGAAGATTGTCTTCAGGCCTGAGAAAATCCTGGCTGCCCCAGAACTCAGCATCATAGCTGGTAATCGTTTTTGAAAAGACAGCATGGACGGGGGCCAGTTCCTCCCTGTCAAACCGTGTTACATTATCAAGATTGACATCAGTGACGGCAAGTTCAAAGAAAACCCTGAACTGGGTGCTGAAAAGCCTCTTCCTCTGCCTTGATGCAAATTCCAGGTCTCCTCTTACATGGTTGAGGAAGTACCTGTTGTTATGTTTCCGGTAGTTGACGGAATACCTTACCGATGTCGGCCATGTGGTATAACCCCGTGAAGGGCTTGAGACAAAAGAATTCCGTATCTTGTTTATCAGGGCAGGATTAATCTCAAATTCAGCCCGCAGGAGAGCATAATCAAATGTGTTGATATATAGAATTCCCTTGTAAAGCGGAAGATCCACCGACTCCTTCTGGGTGAATTCTATAACAAAAGCAGACTCCTCGTCGTATGTCACTATATCCGTCATCATATAGGTGTAATCTCCCATCTCCTGCCAGTTCATGAAATCAAACCTGTTCCTGATTCCGTCGAGTTCAAGGGTGGTGCTTAAACCTGCCTTCAGCCTTACCGCAAGAGTGTCGGACCGGTTTATGTTCTCTATCTTCCTGCTCCTGAAGACCTTTATCTGGTCATTTAACAAAACGGATGTGTAGGGGCTTTTATAGATCTGAAGTATAGCCTCCGAGTAGGTCTGCAATTCTTTCCTCTTCATTACCCCTTCCCTGTAAAAAGCTGTCATCCTTGCGGGTGTATTGCCATAATTATCGGGTATTGCGGCAACTGATTTAAAAATGATCTCCTGAGGGATCTGGTTCCTGATTATTATTTCGGGGATTGAAATGAATTCACTTCTTAATGCAATGGTGAAATCATTGCCAAGGGTATAGCGGACAGGTATTTTTCTTCCATAGTAGCCCAGGTATGATACAACCAGGGTGTCGTCGATGCAGTCGGGGGTGATCATAAGTCCGAATTCACCGTTGAAATTTGCAACGGTTCCTCTTCCCTTGCTTATAAGAGCCACCGTTGCCGATGGAAGGGGTTCACGGGTTTCCCCGTCAATCACCAGCCCCGTTATGTATCTGCCGCCCATTTCGGGAATTGTGATAGTGTCGGCAGTGGCGGTGAAAGGAGAGATTATTCGTGAAATGATAATATATCTGTCGATTACTGAATAAACCAGGGAATCGTTGTTAAGGATATTGTCCAGAACATCGCTGAGCCTGACGTTATTGAAATTCATGGCGACCCTGTTGCCGGCATCAACCAGGCGGCTGTCGAAGGTAAAATTGTAACCGGTAGCAGAAGTTATTATTTTAAGCGCATTATCGGTTCTTACGATCCCGGAGCGGAAGGTAAAAACCGAATCGAGTATGCCTTTCTGGCACAGGACAGCCGGAGAGTGGATCAGAAAAAAAAACAGTGCAATGGCCGTTATTCTTATATGGATGATGCCATTGTGTCGCAATTCATTCAGTTTACGTTTATTTCCGGGAAAGATGGTAAACATTACCATCCGTTGTAAAGCTGAGGTTAAAGGTAGTACAAATTATGAGTATAATTGTTTCGTGTGACTGATTTTCAAATGTGGTGGTGATGCTCAGGTCAGTTATGGCCGGATCATCAGCAATTATCCCGATCC
>CAYRQY010000155.1:0-6201 GCA_964426435.1 uncultured Rikenellaceae bacterium
AGCCAGGAAGCAGACCTTCTCATATATCAGTTCTCTCTCTCCGTTCATTCCCGGAATATCTGTGACGGGATATTCATTCTGCCCGGCCTTAATTCTTCCGGCCAGTCTGATAAAACGCTCATTATCCGACCGGGCAACCACTCTTGCTGCTTCCTCCCTGAGTATCTCTTCCGGACTAAAGAGCAGGGCCGTCACAGAATCGGCCAGGTCATTGTCTTTAACCACGCTGATAGTCCGTAACGCACAAGCTTTGGTAAAGAGACTCAGAAGGTTGTAGTCACAATTGATAATATCTTCATGAATATTATGTTGTGCCGGTATTTTAGAAGGAAAGTGGAATGACAGCTTTCTGTTCAATTTCCTGTAATATGAATCATCCGGTTCAGGTACGGGATTATCCGGCAGGATCTCCCGCAACCAGTCCCTGACGGGTATCTCATCACCTTTTCCGTAACTCCCTGATAATTCATCTTCATCAAGAGTCACATATGCGAGCATTTCAAGATAATCTCTCCATCTGAGAAATTCTTTGCCGATTTCAGCGGCAAGCAGGGAGCTGTCATCTCCCTTGCCGAGGCCTGTTCTTAATGAAACTACCCAGCTGATCGTCCTTCCGGTGTCTGTGATAAGCTGGTAAAGATGAGGCTTCTCCTCACTTTTAGCCCGGAATCTGCATCCTGTAAGGAATTTCAAAATTTTCTCCTTTATATTTCTCTGGCTTGAACTCAGAAGGGAAATGAGAAAGGAGCGGTTCTCCTCGATGCAGTTTTCACTGAGGAGTCTTAAAACATGTCTTCCTGTCACCAGGTGTCCGGATGTTGCCAGATAGAGCTTTTGCAGGTCTCCTGTTGCCCTGCTGCCGAATGAGTGCAGGACTGAGCATGCATCCGGGGCCAGCCCGGGTTCTCCAAGGGTCCCGCAGACTTCCGGCAGCATGTCGGCAAGTCCGAACTTGCCTATAATATAGAGTGCGTATCTCTTCTGTATAACCGACTTATCCCTCAGGAGTCTGAGAATCTCGGTAGTACCTGGTGATCTTTCAGCCGCCAGGAGTGCCCTGGCGTAAGCCCTTTTGCCCTGATCGTGGTCGTCACTGCCGGTGCCGGAGGATGGTCTGGCAGGAGAATGGTACTCCCCGAGTATCTCAACTGCTTCTGAGGCACGCTGCCGGAGGCTCTCTCCGGCCCCGGTGTCTGCGGATATTCTTTTCAGAACAGGCAGAAGGCTGATATCCTGTTCTGCAACAGAGTATTCCATCATCAGGTCGATGAAATGTGTGTTTTCTGTATCTTTCAGAATGGAATGATCTCCTGTGACCAGACTGTAATAATTGTACCGCCATATTCTTCGGGCTGCATACCTGTTTTTCAGAGAGAGCCAGTTATCCGCTGGTTCTGAACCTGACCCGCCGGGTTCCCTGGTCGAATATTGAGGCAGCCACTTTTTCATCAATCCGGCACTGTTGTTAAGAACACTCTAAAGTTAGACAATTTACATCATAAATCAGCGGTCAAAGTATTGTCTTATCATTGTTACAAGTGATGCATACTCAGTGTAGGTTCCGTCAATTGTCATTTCTGCCATTGAATACCACTGCTCCCTCTCGGAGAGTTTTCCTGAAATGAAATCCAGCAGGCTCTCCCTGCTTACTCCCTTTAACAGCGGTCGCTCTGTCCTGGAGGTTTCCAGTCGCTTTTTCAGCTGGGCAGGTGTAAGCTTAAGATAGATTGTGAGACCCGTTTCCAGCATGAACTGCATGTTGTTGCCAAAACACGGGGCGCCGCCGCCTGTCGAGATGACCGTTCCTGAAACAGGCCGGAGGGCCTTGAGCACCCTGGCTTCGGTTTCCCGGAAACCTGACTCACCGTACCTGGAGAACAGCTCAGGGACCCTCAGTCCCGTTTCTTCTTCTATCTTGCGGTCGAGATCAATAAAATACCAGCCCAATCCTGCTGCAAGTCTCCTCCCTGTGGTTGATTTGCCGCTTCCCATAAAGCCTATGAGGTATATTTTATCTTTCAGGGGCATTACAGCTCGAGCTTCATTTGGGCTGAATCTATCTGCACCGGAGGAGCCTGGCCGGCCCCCTCTTTTGGTTCTTCAGGCGGCAGGGGGGTCTCGTGCTTCACTACCGGTTCTATTTCACTGATATTGTCTACCATGTAACTTGTAAGCCTTTTACCCTTTGCCTTATAGCTCTTGACACCTATAAATTCCGAAACCTCTATAATCTCATTTTCCCTTCCCTTATGTTTCCCTCCGAAATGAATCTCGAAACGGGGGTACTCAACCTCGGTTATGCTGACGAGCCTCGATTCAGGTTGTTCACTTATAAAGCATAAGGGCTTCTCAGACTCTTCAACCGAAAATCTCTTCAGGTAATAGAAATTCTGTGCTGCATCCCAGTAGACCGCAGAATAAACCTTGCCCGGCCTGTATTTTTCAATTATAAGTATATTATCCTCAAAGTGGTTTGAAAGATCGAAGCCTGTCAACCTGAACAAACCGTTTTTTGTTATTACAAGTATCCTGTCGTCCGCTGCAAATTCTCCCAGAAACTGGCCTCTTCCGTCAACATTCAGCCTGAAGACTGCATCGTCGAACCATATTTTCCTTCCGCCAAGAGTTGATAGTCCCTTCTCCTTGAGAGTAATTTTATGGGTCGCATTCCTTGTGAGAATATTTCCGAGCGATGATTTGCCCTTAATTGCCAGCTGGCCGAAATCAAATTCAAACACGAGTTTCTTAAGCCTCGGTTTTGGCTTGTGATGAATCTTTATCACCTCAGCCTCTCCGTTGGGATTTGCACTGAAATAGACTATTCTGGAACCCGGGGCACACCTGGTCAGGTTGTATTCCTTATCGCGGGTCAGCCCGGTTATGGCACACCTCTTGGCAAGCAGGGGGCCGTCCCTGCCATCCTGGTACACTATATTATAAATAGTCCTCTCGTCATTCTTGAGAAATACGCCGGCATGTATGATATCAGGACCGACAAAAACCTTTTCGTCCACCCTTGTAATAAGGTACGCTCCATTTTTTCTCACCACAAGTATGTCGTCAATATCGGAGCAGTCGCACACAAACTCGTCTTTCTTTAAGCCCGTTCCGATAAATCCCTCCCTGGAATTTATATAGAGCCTGGCGTTGTTGGCCACCACCTTGGTGGCCTGGATGGTATCGAAGCTTCTTATCTCGGTTTTTCTCTCCCTTCCTTTTCCGTACTTTTTCCTGATTTGTCTGAAATAGTTTATTGTGAAGGGAATCAGATTATTAAGATGATTCTTAACCTCCTCAAGCTCCTTTTCGAGGCCTTTAATGTATTCATCCGCCTTGGCCGAGTCATACCTGGAGATCCTTTTTATCTTTATCTCAGTGAGCTTGACAATATCTTCCCTGGTTACTTCCCTCAGGAGCCTGCCGGTAAATGGCTTCAGTCCTTTTTCAATTGCCGCTATCACGGCTTCCCATGTTTCGCACTCTTCAATATCCCGGTAAATCCTCTCCTCAATAAAGATCTTTTCCAGGGAAGTCATATGCCACTCTTCACGAAGTTCATCCCTTCGTATCTCCAGTTCCGTTTTAAGAAGAAGCACTGTATTGTCTGCCGAATGGCGCAGTATATCGCTCACCCCCATAAAGGAGGGTTTACTGCCGGTGATCACGCAGGTGTTGGGAGAGATGGAGTATTCGCAATCGGTAAGGGCGTAAAGTGCATCGATGGTTTTATCGGGCGATACGCCAGGGACCAGGTGGATCACAATCTCAACTTTTGCCGAGGTGTTATCGTCGATCTTCCGGATCTTTATCTTTCCCTTCTCGTTGGCTTTGATTATTGAATCTATAAGGGTCCCGGTGGTTTTTCCGAAAGGTATTTCGGTTATTACAAGTGCTTTCTTATCAAGTTTCTCAATCCTGGCCCTGACTTTTACAACCCCTCCCCTCTGTCCGTCGTTATACTTCGAGACATCTGTCAGCCCTCCCGTCGGGAAATCGGGATAGAGCACAAAATCTTTCCTCTGCAGGTAATCGATGGTTGCATCAATCAGTTCGATGAAGTTATGGGGCAGTATTTTAGATGCAAGCCCCACAGCGATGCCTTCCACACCCATTGCAAGGAGAAGGGGAAATTTGACAGGAAGAGTCACAGGTTCCTTGTTGCGGCCGTCGTACGACTGCTTCCATTCAGTGGTTTTAGGGTTGAATACGACATCGAGGGCAAACTTCGAAAGCCTCGCTTCTATGTAACGGGGTGCAGCAGCGCTGTCTCCGGTAAGGATATTTCCCCAGTTACCCTGGGTGTCAACAAGCAGTTCCTTTTGCCCGAGCTGTACCAGGGCGTCGCCGATGGAGGCATCCCCGTGGGGATGAAACTGCATTGTATGACCGATGATATTTGCGACTTTGTTGAACCGCCCGTCGTCCATCCTCTTCATGGAGTGGAGGATACGCCTCTGGACGGGTTTGAGGCCGTCGTTGAGATGGGGAACCGCCCGTTCAAGGATGACGTATGATGCATAGTCCAGGAACCAGTCCTTGTACATGCCGGAAAGGGCGGTCACAGAATGGAGGGATCCTGATCCGTCGGCAGATTCCTCAGTGCCTTCCGTTCTTTCATTCTCAAGTTCCTGCTCTTCCATACGCAAAATCCATCCCCTCCGGTTATTGCTTCAACTCCTCGAGAACATCTTCCTCGATCCTTAGATTTTCAATTATGAAATCCTGCCTGTCGGGTGTGTTTTTTCCCATATAGAATTCAAGGTAGCCATTTACGGCATCGTGTCTCTTCATTCTTACGGGTTCGAGCCTCATATCCTTCCCGATGAAATGCCTGAACTCATCGGGGGAGATCTCTCCCAGTCCCTTGAACCGGGTAATTTCAGGACTTGGCCCCAGTGCAGTTATTGCTTTTTTCTTCTCCTCGGCGCTGTAACAGTACCTGGTCTCTTTCTTGTTTCTCACCCTGAAAAGCGGTGTCTGAAGAATATATACATGTCCTTTCCTTACCAGCTCGGGGAAGAACTGAAGGAAGAAAGTGAGCAGAAGGAGCCTGATATGCATGCCGTCGACATCGGCATCAGTCGCGATCACAACATTATTGTAGCGCAGATTCTCTATTCCGTCCTCAATGTTGAGTGCCGCCTGGAGAAGGTTGAACTCCTCGTTCTCATAGACGATCTTCTTCGAGAGGCCGTATGAGTTCAGTGGTTTCCCCCTGAGGCTGAAGACAGCCTGCGTTTCAACTTCGCGCGATTTCGTTATTGAACCGCTTGCCGAATCTCCCTCGGTGATGAATATGGTGGAGTCGAGGTTCCTCGAATCGTTGCTGTTGTAATGAATACGGCAATCCCTCAGCTTTTTGTTATGAAGGCTTACTTTTTTGGCCCTTTCCCTGGCAAGCTTCTGTATCGAAGAGATTGCTTTTCTCTCCTTCTCCGATTCAAGGATCTTCTTCAGAAGGATCCTTGAGGTTTCGGGATTCTTGTGCAGATAATCGTCCAGCTGCTTCCTGATAAACTCACCTACAAAATATCTTATTGAAGGTCCCCCTGGCCCCATGTCCTTTGATCCGAGCTTCGTCTTGGTCTGCGATTCAAATATGGGCTCCTCTATCTTAACACTTATTGCCGCAACAATTGAGGAGCGTATATCCGACGGGTCATAATCCTTCCTGTAAAAGTCGCGAATGGTCTTTACCAATGCTTCCCTGAACGCCAGGAGATGTGTTCCGCCCTGGGTTGTATGCTGTCCGTTGACGTATGAATAGTAATCCTCCCCGTACTGGGTGCCATGAGTGAATGCAATCTCAATATCGTGATTCTTAAGGTGTATTACCGGGTAAAGCCCTTCCCTGCTCATATTCTCATTGAGCAGGTCAAGAAGGCCATTCCTTGAGATAAAGCGGGTGCCGTTAAAGTTTATGACAAGGCCGGCATTAAGATAGACATAGCTTTTAAGCATCGATTCCACGTATTCGGAAATGAAAAAATAATTCCCGAACAGCTCCTCATCAGGCTGGAAAATTACCTCAACTCCGTTTTCTTCATCGGTTGGGGCAAGGGGATGATCCCGGATGGTTATCCCGTGTTCAAACTCGCTCATCTTAAGCTGCCCGTCTCGCACCGAGCGTATTGTGAACCTGCTGGAAAGGGCATTTACTGCTTTTACCCCGACGCCGTTAAGCCCGACCGATTTCTTGAA
>CAYRQY010000156.1:0-6147 GCA_964426435.1 uncultured Rikenellaceae bacterium
GGCAGCTTGTCGAAACATCCGAAAGAACCAGGAAGCATTGTATGATGCTTGAAAACTGCTGCTACGATTTTTTTGAACTACATACACTGAATATGGCCCGCCAGGGTATGTTCGGGGATATAGTCCACGGGGAGGGTGCATATATCCACAACCTTGTCGGAATGAACTTCAAAAAACCTGAAGATGATCGGCAGTCAGACGGTGCATACACAGGAATGTGGCGCCTGAAGGAGAATGCCGAGAGGAACGGCAACCTTTATCCGACTCACGGTTTGGGTCCGATATGCGAGATAATGGGTATTAACAGGGGCGACAGGATGGAGTACCTGACCTCCATGTCAACCAACGATTTTGTTATGGGAATCAGTGCTAACGAACTCGCCGCCGGCGATGAATTCTTCCTTCCGTTTGCCAACAGGGAGTATCGCGGCAATATGAACTCAACCCTTGTCCGCACTAACCTGGGAAGGACGATTCTGATCCAGCACGATATTTCCTCGGTAAGACCCTATTCACGACTGCATGTTGTCAGCGGCACAAGCGGGGCTGCGATGAAATATCCTGTGCCAAGGATAGCCATGGGGCATAACTGGCTTAGAGATAACGAATTCAATGAGATCTCGGAAAAGTTCACCCCCGAGATTGTAAGAAGAGTGGGAGAGATGGCCAGGAAAGTCGGCGGTCATGGCGGCATGGACTTCATCATGGACTGGAGAATGATCGACTGCCTTAGAAATGGTCTTCCGCTCGATCAGGATGTATACGACGGAGCACTCTGGAGTTCAATTGCACCCCTCAGTGAATGGTCGGTGGCGAACAGATCACAGTCGATCGATGTTCCTGACTTTACCTGTGGTTCGTGGAAAGAAAACAAACCTCACGATATCAATCTCGAAACAGGCGGTACAACAAAGATCCTTGAAGTGACAGTGGTAAATGAAAATATACAACTTAACGTAAGGTAGAATTAACAAATTTCAATTGCGGAACAGGCAGCTTATTGATAAGTGATTTGCTTTGCCCGCCGTAGCTTCAGCGAAGGAGGTAGCGTAGGCTGGAGTTCCATGCCCTGCGCTCTGTGCTCTGTGCCATCAGTACCCTGCTGCCTGTCCGTCCTTCCGCGACTCGGAGGCACCGTAATAAACCTTGTTCTTCTCATCCCGCATTATGGCCTGATAGCCGCCGTAGCCCCCGAGGTTCCACTGGACACTATGCCCCATGGATAACAGCTTCTGAATGACTTCCCAGCGGAAACCATCCTCGAGGTATAGTACTCCTCCTGTGGTCATTTGTTCACCTGTCGGCTCGGAAGATCCGGTATGATATATCCTGGGAGCATCGCCTGCTTCCTGCAGGTTCATTTTGAAATCAATCAGGTTGATCACAATCTGGGCATGCCCCTGGGGCTGCATGTCGCCACCCATTACTCCGAAGCTTATCCATGGCTTTCCGTCCTTTGTTATGAACGCAGGTATAATGGTATGGAAAGGCCTTTTGCCCGGTGCATATACATTTGCATGTCCTGCGGCAAGGCTGAACATCTCCCCCCTGTTCTGCAGCACAAACCCGAGTCCGGGCGGACACATTCCTGAACCCATGCCTCTGTAGTTGCTTTGAATAAGTGAGACCATATTGCCAAACCGGTCGGCAACAGTAAGATATATGGTATTACCTGATTCTATCCGGCCTGCAGGGTAAACCCTGGCAGCACTAGCAGGGTCAATAAGTTTGCGTCGTTCAGTGGCATATTTTTTCGAGATCAGCTGACTTACCGGTATATTGCTGAAGCGCGGGTCAGCATAGTATCTTGCGCGGTCTTCGAATGCGAGTTTCTTGGCTTCGGTGAAATGATGTATGTACTCGGCCGAATTATACCCCATCGATGCTAAATCAAACCCCTCGAGTATATTCAGGATCTGAAGGGCGGCTATACCCTGACCGTTGGGCGGAAGCTCCCATACGTCGTACCCCCTGTAATTCGTGCTTACCGGGTCTATCCATTCCGAGCTGTGGCGCGCCATGTCGTCGTAGGTAATGAATCCTCCCTGTGACTTCATAAAGGCTGCAATTGTTTTGGCAATACTGCCCCTGTAGAATTCATTCCTTCCTCCCTTAACGATCTTCTCGAGCGTATTGGCAAGGGCAGGATTCCTGAAGATTTCGCCTTTCTCAGGTGCTCTTCCCCCCGGCATATAGGTCTCTTTGATATTAGGGTATTCCTGCAGTATACGGGTTCCTGCTTTCAGGTACCAGGCAATTACTTCGGTAACGGGGAAACCATCGCGGGCATAGGTGATCGCAGGCTGAAGCACATCCCTCATTGGCAGTTTGCCAAACATCTCGTGCATCTCGTACCATCCGTCAACGCAGCCGGGAACAGATACCGGGAGCGGTCCCCTTTGAGGGATAAACTCGTAGCCGTTGGTTTTGAAGTAATCAAGCCTGAGTGAACGCGGAGACCTGCCGCTTGCATTAAGACCGTATAGTTTTTTCCTGTCGGCACTCCAGATAATTGCAAAAAGATCTCCCCCTATACCGCAACCGGTGGGCTCAACCACTCCCAGAACCGCATTGGCTGCAATAGCCGCGTCTATGGCAGTGCCACCTTTCTTGAGTATGTCGAGGGCAGCCTGTGTTGCAAGTGGATGACTCGTGGCAGCCATTCCGTTCTGTGCAATAACCTCCGATCTCGTTGCAAAGTCCCGTCCGGTGATCCTGTCCTGGGAGTACACATGTGCAGGGATTAAAAGCAAAGCGAAAAAGTGGAAACAAAATCTCATAATCAGCTTCATTTGATGCAAATATAAAAATCTCAGAACATTATCTTGCCATAGCAATCTTTTTTAGCTCAGCCGGCATCTTTTCGATCGCATAACGGAGCGAAGTTCTTGGCATTGTGGCTTTCCTGGAAACAACATAGTCAAAAACCTCTTTCTGGTGTGCCTGGCTTGCAGCCTTCAGCATCCATCCGTACCCCTTCTGAACCATATCGTCCCCATCGGAGAGAAGAAGGTCGGCTATCTGGAATATCTCATTGAGGAACTTCCCCTTTCGTGCAGGTACAATAAGAGATACAGCTGCACCCCTTTTCATCCAGCGATTTGGCGAAGCGGTCCACGCAATAAGGTCCGAAATGCATGCCGGGTACATCTCAACGAGAGTGCCTGCGGAATGGTTGCAGAGAGTGTCGCATGATGCCCAGTTGTTTACATAATTGCTGACCCACCTCTCAAAAACCCTTATATCAGAGGATTCATATTGTTTGTGAACATAATATGACCAGTTGCAGGCAATGAATGATTCTTCCATATATCCCGATCTCCACAGCTCTTCGCACAAGTCAAATATCTCAGCTTTATTGCTGTGAGCAACAGCCTTGAAGTATTCTTTTCCAATGCTGATGACATCTGCAGATTTCAGCCCGTACATTTTAACCTTCTCCCTGAAAAACCTTTCTCCCGATATTCTTGTCTTTTCATCAGAATTGCTTTTAAGTTTTTCACGGATTTTTATTATAATGTCTTCCATCAGTTTTTTTTTATATATTAGTACAATACTAACGTTAAAACTATAAGTAAATGATCGGGAACAAATTAAAAATTAGGATTTCATTCTCTTTATGCATTCTGCTGATGTCGGCTTTTACCTGCCCATCGGGCGCAAACGGTCAGGAGGCATATAAATGGCGAAAATACGAGCTGGTTTTTACAAGCAGTACCGATTACGATAATCCGGTACAGGAGGTCAGATCGATGGAAGTCACCTTCACCTCACCGTCAGGTCAGCAGAAGACCATCAACGGGTTCTGGGACGGAGGCAGGATATGGAAAGCACGCTTTATGCCATGGGAGACCGGAACATGGTCCTACATTTCTGCCTGCTCCGATGCAAAGAACACAGGTCTGAACGGCATTAAAGGCGCGTTCAGTTGCATGGCTGACGACAGCCATCATGATATTTACACCCGCGGACCGGTTATCAACCCTCGTGGCACATTTTACCTCACACATTCCGATGGCACTCCTTTTTTCTGGCTTGCCTGCACAGCATGGAACGGTGCTTTAAAATCAACAGATAAGGAGTGGGATGAGTACCTCAGTCACCGGGTTGCCAACCGCTATACGGCTATTCAGCTTGTTACCACACAGTGGAGAGGCTGCGACAAAAGCAGCGAAGGGCTCGTTGCCTACGAGGGCAGCGGCAGGATCAGGATCAATCCGGAATTCTTCAGGCTCATCGACAGGAAGATAGATAAAATTAACGAGTATGGTCTTGTTGCGGCCCCTGTTGTGCTGTGGGCGCTCCAGACAGGAGCCGGCAGGGAATTGAGCCCTGGCTATTATCTCCCTGACGATCAGGCTATACTGCTGGCTAAATATATCGTGGCCAGGTATGGGGCAAACCATGTTGTATGGTTCCTGGGAGGCGACGGAAGCTATATCAATACCTTTGAACAACGCTGGAAAACAATCGGCAGGGCAGTCTTTGACGGTAAGACACAGGGTATAGTTGCACAGCACCCGCAGGGCAGGTCATGGATAGGCGAGGTTTACCGTGATGAGCCATGGCTTGACATTGTTGGTTACCAGAGCAGTCACAGCAATGCTGAAGCCACTGTCAACTGGATAACCAAAGGGCCTATGAGCCAGATGTGGCACCGGATTCCTGCCCGGCCCCTTATCAATCTTGAACCTCTTTACGAGGAGATCCGTAACAATATAACCGACAAGGATGTCCGCAACGCAGTCTACTGGAGTCTGTTTGCAACACCTATCGCAGGGATCTCTTACGGTGCTAACGGAATATGGCCCTGGCTGCAGCCCGGTGAGAAGATCCTTAACCATTCGGATGCTCCCTGGACATCACCCTGGCGGCCCTCAATAGATCTGCCCGGATCACTGCAGATGGGTTACCTTTCTGATTTTATTACACAGTTTGAATGGTGGAATCTTTATCCTGCACAGGATCTGCTGGTAAAACAACCCGGCGACGATCAGTTCAACCATTTCGTGTCTGTTGTCAAGTCGGTTGATAATAAGATAATACTGGCCTATGTTCCTGTGAAACAAACCATTGAGATAAGAAAACCAATCAATGCAATTTATGGCGTGAAATGGTTCGATCCGGTAAAAAACACCTATTCAGGCGGAAAGGCTGATGATACAGGATTGGTGCTGAAGGTAACACCCCCGAACGATTCCGACATGCTGCTGATACTTAAGGAGGAGCCTGCAAATTAGCAGATCAGGGTTGAACGGGAGCGTTACTGCATTGCTACACTGAGGCTTGCGTAATCGCCTACAGCCTCGCCCAGTGCGGCAGGTACTATGCGGCACACGCGCCTTGCAGGTTCAAGGGCTTCCCTTGCAATGATTTCCATGCATGCAGGCTCGATGAACTCTCTTGATCGGGCATAGACGCTACCGATCACTATCATTTCAGGATTAAGGATGTCGATAATTATTGAAAGTCCCTTTCCCAGATAGGTCCCTGATATTTTAAAAATCTCAATTGCTGTCAGATCTCCCTTAAGGGCAGCCTCAGCAACATCCTTCGTGGTTATCCGGCCGGCCTCTTCCGGTGTGCTGCAGAATAGGACCTGTTCGCCCGCTGAGAGTTTCTCAACGGCTATCTCTCTTGCCAGCCGTGCTATTCCGTTTCCGCTGCAGAAACCTTCAAACGACCCTCTCTTACCATAGGCTTCAGGGCCATCGTCGGCAAGACGGATATGTCCGACCTCGCCTGCAAGATCGTTGTTTCCTGAATAGAGCTTCCCGTTAATGATTATTCCGGCGCCCATGCCGGAACCAAAGGTCAGGAAAACCATGTTTTCAGTTCCTTTGCCTGCTCCGAATTTCCATTCGGCAAGCGCACATGCATTGGCGTCGTTCTGGAGATACACGGGAACATGGAATATATCCTCGAAGTATTTGACTATCGGCACATTATCCCAGCCCGGCAGATTGGGTGGAGACTCCACTACGCCTTTCCTGCTGTTAAGCGGACCGCCGCAGCTTATCCCGATCGCCTTAAGAGCCTGCGGTCCGGTATCCGATACAACATCCCTTGCAGTCCTGAGCAGGAGTCCTATCGCATGATCAGCTCCCTTTTCCGTTTCCGTGGGAAAAACCTCCTTTCTCAGGATAT
>CAYRQY010000157.1:0-6140 GCA_964426435.1 uncultured Rikenellaceae bacterium
CTACTCACTACTTTCTACTCACTACTCACTACTCCCTACTCACTACTCACTTCCCTTTCCTCCATTGTTTCAGTATGCCCGGAACGAAAAACATTGCGTTATGCTTCTTGGGATTGAATATGCCTTCCCTGGCTGCCCTGATATCCTCGATGGTAAAGAATGCTTTAGGATTGAATTCATTGAGTATATTCATTACTGTCGCAATTTCGTTTCTGTGCACGATTGAATAGACCAGGTGCACCTTTTCCTTTGCACCATGCGCTTCAACAGATGTTGCCCCAAAACCCCTGCAGTTTAATGCCCTGACAAGTTCCTGGCCCTTTTCTCCTGTAAATACTCTTATCATCTGGTAGCCCATTGCAAGTTTTTCCTCTATAATAATGCCGAAATAGTTACCGGTTGCGAAACCCGCCGCATAGGCAAAATAATTGATGAAATTATTGTGGTTATGCATTATCCGGCTTATTGCAATTATCCAGATCAGCACCTCAAAAAATCCTACAATTGGCGCTATATTCTTCTTGCCCTTTGAAACGAAAATTATTCTCATTGTTCCCAGGGATACATCGCATATGCGTGCCACGAAAATCAGGAGGGGCAAAACTCCGTAACTGAACAGATCTGAATCAAAAAAAGTACTTTCCATGGTTTTATTCTATTTCGGGAGCAAAGATAAGAATTAAAGAATTTAAAGAAATCACAAAATACCAGGGAAGAAAAGATGTGGTGATAATCAAATTATTGAATTAGAGTTTAAGGGGAGCATATCACTTTTTGATTTGTTATTGTCAGAACAATATCGTATCTTTTAGGTTTATTGGTTATAACATAAATCTAAATTATGAAGCGACGCCAATTTGTAAAGACAGCTGCTCTCGCAGCTCCCATGCTGGCTCTGTTTCCGGCCGATCTCTCTTCGCTTGTAAGGCAGAAGGAGCCGGGTAAGATTGAAAAGCGATCTCTTGGACGCACCGGGGCTATGCTTTCCGTGCTGGGATTCAGCGGGCTGGCCATGAGAGATGTCACACCGGAGGAGGCTTCTGAAGCAGTTAAACTGGCCATCGGCTATGGAGTTAATTATTTCGATGTGGCTCCTTCCTACGGAAATGCTGAAATCATGCTCGGGCCGGCACTTGAACCATTCCGCCGCGAGGTCTTCCTTTCATGCAAGACAGGAAGACGAACGAAAAGCGAGTCGCGAGAAGAACTTGAAAGATCGCTGGAAAGGATGCGGACTGACCATTTCGATCTCTATCAGTTTCATAATGTTGCAAGGATGAATGAGGTTGATGCCATTACAGGGCCGGATGGTGCACTCGAAACTTTTATTGAAGCACGAAAGGAGGGCAAGATTCGTCATATAGGTTTCTCGGCTCATACAGTTGAGGCTGCAATGGCCCTTATGGACAGATTCGATTTTGACACGATAATGTTCCCGGTCAACCTCGCCTCATGGCACGCTGGTAATTTCGGCCCGCAGGTGCTCGACATGGCTCACAGGAAAAATATGGGGATACTTGCCCTGAAGGCAATGGCCAGGGGACCATGGCCAAAGGAAGCTGACCGGTCGGCCTGGTCGAGATGCTGGTATGAACCGCTTACCGATCCCGTTGAGGCAAGAATGGGACTTCGGTTCACGCTTTCCCACCCGGTTACATCAGCCATGCCTCCGGGAGATACCAGGCTTATCAGCCTTGCACTGAGTCAGGCTGACAGACTCGAACCCCTGGCGGCGAAAGAGATCGGGGAACTTAAAACTAAAGGTCAGAAGACGAACCCGCTCTTCAGATATGAGGGATCGTAACAGTATGATCTGCCGGAAAGGTTTTTATTACTGGTATTTCAGCCTTAAATCAACAACCCTGCCTGTAACATAATAGCAGGGTTCCTCGCAATAGTTAGGGTAGTACTTAACCCGTGGCGTGGTGGAGTTAACACAGTAATACTGATCGCGCACCCCGTATTTGGCCACCACAGTGTATTGCCTGTTTACAGCTACAGTGAAATACTCCCGGGCATAGTCAAAGTATCCGATTAGAATGCCATCTTCAATATTGCCTGCGTAAACAAAGATCTCTATTGTAAGGGGAAGCAGCTCCTTCGACACCTTGAATTCAAGGGTGGCGTTCGTTGGTTCTTCTTCAAGACACTCTTCGCATAGCTTCAAAAACACCGATTCCTCACAGGAGAGAGTCACTGCAAGCAGGATTAATGCTAATGATTTAAATACATGTCTCATCCCTTAATACCATCTTATTGTTTTACCCGGAGCCCTTTCGCTGTTAAAGAAGAAACTGTAGGATAAACCGGCTCTGCCCCACAATGGGCCTATTTTGTAAAACCCGGTATTCATGTATTCTGCTCCCGCCAACAGGCCAAACGGGCCTCTTTCCCATTTCAGGGTCACTGCCGGAATAATCCTGAATTTTGTATCAGCCGTTATGTTTGTACCCTTAAATTTGCTGGCAAGGGCTTTGGATGCCATAAGTGAAACGGAAACGGAGTAGTTCCCCCTGAACTGCCTGTCGGTAAGGGAAAAATCTTTGAAGAACCCTGCGTAGACAATCGACCTCTTATCCTTATACTGGAAGTAGGTATTTTCATCCTCCTGTGAAAGTATCCTTGTATACCATAACTTTGTGTCGAAGCCCGCAATGATACCGCTGTTAAGGTACGGTTCCTTCAGCAGAAACCCAATACCTGTAAACATGTCGTACCCGGTAAACTTCGAAGATAACGATAGGGAAAGCTGATCCGCCCCGAAATTGTATTTCCCGCTTATCCCATTGTTTTCCAAGATATTGATAATTTCTTTCCGTCTGAATGCACCGGCTACCTTATATGGGTTGACCGAATTTTTTTCTCTTTCCCTGCTCGCGCCACTTTTAATCAACAACTCAGCAGCTTCAGTGCTGTTTACCATAATAGCGATAGCGAGAGCATCGTGATTATACCTGTTTATCGCGTTAACATCAACTCCCTTCCTGATGAGCAGGTTCATTATAACTGTATCTCCGTTCTGGGCAGCAATCATGAGCGGTGTAAAACCATTGCTGTCGCGCGCCTCCATATTTGCCCCGTTCTGGATCAGAAGGTCAGCAATGTCTGCGTGTTCTGCCAGTATGGCCGCCATAAGCGGTGTTGTTCCGTCACGCGATTTAATATCAGGCTGGGCGAAATAGTAAAGAAGCATGTCGGTCATGTAGAAATCACCGTAAACGGCAGCATAATGCAGTGCTGTGGCACCGTTTCTGTCGGTATGGTCAATATCGGCACCTGCCCTTATCAGCATCTCGGCAATCCCGGTATTACCGTTGTCAACCGCAACAAGCAAAGGGGTCTTGGAATCATTGGCCGCCTTTTCGGTATCAGCATCGTTCTCAAGAAGCAAGCGGACACTCTCTTCCTGATTATTTGCCACGGCAAACATCAGTGGCGTCGCCCCTTCAGGAGCTGTTGCATTTATGTTCGCCCCCAGTTTAAGCCACCTCTCAATTTCCGAAGTGTAACCTTTCGACGAAGCTATCATAAGGTTGTATTCCCGGGCACCCCTGTAATATTCAGGCAGGTATCCGATCGTATCGATAATTACGATCTGGGCACCGGCATTAACTGTAAAACAGACTGCAAGTATTGCCAGTATTGTACTGCTGACAGTTGTCCTCAACGAAAACATAGATGCAAAGTTAACTCTTTGCCTGTTACCAAGAGATCACGGATAGAAATAAATTAGTTAATAACCTTTGCTTTCTGTGGATAATATTTTCTCCCCGGAGGTTCTCCAAAAAAAATACTTTATATTTTTGACCCCGATAGAACACAACTTTGAAGAAGGCAAGGAAGATATTATTTTTCATTCTGTTAATTTCTTTAATCGGCTATCATCCCGGAGCGAAGGAGAGGAGTGATCCTGTAACCGTCAAGCTGGTTCCGGGGAACGTCAGGCTCACGAATGAACTGTCCGGTGCAAAGGAGTTTGAAGTCTTTGAAAAGGCGATGGCTCAGTTTATGCACAAATGGAAGATTGCCGGTGCTTCAGTGGCCGTTGCACAGGACGGGAGGCTTGTTTATGCAAGGGGGTTCGGCTTATCTGACACCACACTCAGGGTTGCAACCGAGCCGTACCATCGTTTCAGGATTGCCAGCATCTCGAAGCTTGTAACGGCAGTGGCAGTCATGAAGCTCTGTGAAGAGGGCAGGCTCTCCCTTAATGATATTGTCTTTGGGAATGATGGAATTTTAAATGATTCATGTTTCTGCAATCCCAGGGACCGGCGTGCCAGTGATATAACAGTAGCTCATCTTATTAGCCATGAGGCCGGCTGGACGCAACGCTGGGGCGACCAGATGTTCATGCCGCTGGTTGTCGCGGAAGCAATGAATGTGGATCCTCCTGCAGATACCAGAACTATAATAAGATTTGCACTGGAGCGCCGGCTTCACTATACCCCCGGGACAGGAAGGTCCTATTCGAACCTGGGGTACAGTATTCTGGGACCTGTAATTGAGAAGGTTACAGGCATGAGTTACGAGGAATACTGTCGCAGGGAGATACTTGAACCTCTCGGGATTTACGATATGTCGCTCGCTGCAAACCTTCCCTCAGGCAAAGCTCCCTACGAGGTCACATATTACGAGCCTCCGGATGTTCCGCTTAAACCTTCAGTATATGGAACCGGAGAGATGGTTTCCCCGGTTTATGGCGGAAATGATATTGAAGCCCTCGGTGCTGCCGGCGCCTGGCTCGCAACAGCACCCGATCTGATGAGGCTTATGCTTGCGGTCGACGGTTTTGATTCAAGGCCTGATATCCTGTGCGGTGAGAGCATTGAACTCATGACAGGTTCCAGAAGCAGCATTGCCCCGGCCGGATGGAAAACAACCCTTGGCAACGGAACCTGGTGGAGAACCGGCTCATTCCCGGGTACCGCTGCAATGATGAAACGACAGGCCAACGGCACAGCCTGGGTTGTACTGCTTAATTCAAGCTCATGGAACGGACCGGAGATCCATTCATGGATAAATGCCATGATGACCCGGGCAATCTCCCAGGTTAAAGAATGGCCCGAAACAGATCTTTTCGAATATTCCCTGCCACTTCCGCTGAAAGACCAGCTTTTCACCGGCTTATAAAAAACCAATGTGCTTTTCGGTAAACGTAAACCTTGTCAAGGAAGAACTCGAAAATAGGTACGGAGCCGATTTTCCTGATAAATACAGATATCAGCCAAGTTACTACTACCATGCCTGGAGCCTTCCGGAGCTGCCGGCTGTTTGCTCAGAGACGCCTGAAAAAATTGAGCTCCTCAGATGGGGACTTATACCATCCTGGGTGAAGAACACTGATGATGCAAACACTATCAGATACAAAACATTCAACGCACGTGCTGAGTCCTTAAACGATAAACCTTCATTTTCGGGATCGGTCATATCAAAGAGGTGTGTGATCCCGGTAATGGGATTCTTTGAATGGCAGCATGCCGGAAGAGAGAAGGTGCCCTGGTATATCTGCCAGGCCGGTGATGATATTCTTTCACTGGCAGGATTGTACAGCGACTGGACCGACAGGGAGACCGGTGAAACCTGCAGGACTTTCACCATAATAACGACCGAGGCCAATGAAATGATGGCTGTTATTCACAACTCGAAAAAAAGAATGCCAGCTGTTTTAAACGAAGAGGGTGAAAAAATATGGACAGGTCCGTCGGTTAAATCAGCTGACATACAAGAACTTCTGAGACCTTGCCCCGATGACTTCTTAAAAGCTCATACAGTCGGACCGCTTGTTAACAGCAGGACAACCGACAGGAATACCCCCGAAGTGACACAGCCCTTTATCTATAATACTCAGAAAGGCCTGTTTTAGCCGTATACCTCCGCACCCTTGCGCCTCTGCACCTCTGTGCCCCTGCACCCCTGCGCCTCTGCGCCTCTGCACCTCTGTACCTCTGTACCTCTGTACCTCTGCACCTCTGTACCTCTGCACCTCTGTACCTCTGCACCTCTGTACCTTTGCACCTTTGTGCCTCTGCGCCTCTGTGCCTTTCTTATTGTGCCACAAAATGATAGGTGATGGTTCCCTTCTGTATCTTCGGAGATTTCACGTCGGGGTTGAATCGTGATATCATTGCGCTTCCGAC
>CAYRQY010000158.1:0-6123 GCA_964426435.1 uncultured Rikenellaceae bacterium
TGAGAAGTATTCCTTTCTCAAGAATGCCCGGCCTGACGTCGGGATGACCTATTGCCCCAAGGTAAATAGTGTCATACTTTCTCAGCTCGTCCGCTGCTGAATCCGGAAGCACTTCACCTGTTCTCAGGTAACGCTCGCCTCCGAAATCGTATTCTGCGAAATCGAGACTGAAACCGAATCTTGATGCTGCTGCGCCAAGAACCTTCCTTCCTTCCCTCACTACCTCAGGTCCCGTTCCGTCACCTGGTATTACTGCTACGTTGTATGATTTTGACATATGTAAATCTGTTAATTGATATTCTGTTACTAAGGATGCAAAGAACCTGTTCCGTTAAGCGAGAAAGCAATATGCTCCCTTTCGCTGAATCCTTCTATTATGTTAAGCATTTTCTCGGTCGCCTTGATGGCTGACTCGGTCTGGTCGGCATCCAGCCCCTTGGTTTTGAACTCTTTATCCCTGAAACTCCAGGTGATAATTGTTTCAACAAGGGCATCAGTCTTTCCTCCGGGGGGAATAGATACCTGGTAATCAGTTAGTACTGGATATTCCTTGCCCAGCCTGTCGTAGATCACCCTGAGGGCTTTCATAAAGGCATCATATTGTCCGTCGCCCGACGAGGTCTCCTGGTAAAGATTGCCGTCGATCTCTATCTGAACGCTGGCAAATGGTTTAAGTCCGTATGAAAGTGACAGTGAATAATTCTTTATGAAAATCCTGAAATCGGTCCTGTCGCTTCCGAGGACATCGGCTATTATAAATGGCAGGTCCTCAGTCGTCACATTCTCTTTCTTGTCTCCCAGTTCGATAACTCTCTGCGTCACCTTGTTAAGTGATTCGGGGCTCAGGAAAAGCCCGAACTCCTCGAGGTTCTTCTGTATCGAGGCTTTCCCCGACTGCTTTCCCATGGCGTATTTCCTTCTTCTGCCGAATCTCTCGGGAAGCAGGTTGTTGTAATAGAGCTGGTCCTTGTTGTCTCCGTCGGCGTGTATGCCTGATGTCTGTGTGAAGACGTTCTCGCCGACTATCGGCTTATTGACCGGTATTCTCACACCACTGAATGTTTCGACAATCTTGCTGACCTTTGTGATCTCATACTCGTTGACTCCTGTCTCTGCGCCGAGCTGATCGCGCAATACTCCCACCACGCTTGAAAGGGGAGCATTGCCGGCTCTTTCACCGAGACCGTTAACCGTTGTGTGAATCCCTTTGATGCCTGCATTAACGGCAGAAAATACATTTGCCACAGCCAGATCGTAGTCGTTGTGGGCATGGAAGTCAAAATGGAGCGCAGGATACCTGTCCACCATTTTCTTACAGAAGCCATAAGTCTGCTCCGGGTTCAGTATGCCGAGCGTATCGGGCAGCATGAATCTTATGATATTCTCATTCATAAGCGAATCCACCATATAGTAGACATAATCCTCGGAGTGGATCATGCCGTTTGACCAGTCTTCGAAATAGATGTTTACATTCATATCGAGCGAACCGGCTTTTCGTATTATTTCACGGATGTCGCTCACATGCTGTTCAGGTGTTTTCCTCAGCTGTTTCTGGAGGTGCCGCAGCGACCCTTTGCAGAGAAGGTTAACGACTTTGCACCCTGCATCATTTATCCAGTTGAGGGAGAGATCGCCGTCAACAAACCCCAGCACTTCAATCTTTCTGTGGTGACCATTCTGAGCTGCCCAGTCGGTTATCCTGCCGGTGGCCTCAAATTCTCCGGAGGAGACCCGGGCTGAGGCAACCTCAATCCGGTCAACCTTTACATCGCGGAGGAGTATCTTAGCTATATGCAGCTTTTCAAGAGGCGAATATGATACACCCTGCATCTGCTCGCCGTCCCTGAGTGTGGTATCAATTATTTCTATTCTCATGCCAGCACTTTTTCCTTATTTTCAAAATCTACAATAAGATCCTTTAAACCAAGCAGGTAGTCAATATCATCCAATCCATTGAGAAGGCACTCCTTTCTGTACGGGTTTATATCAAACCTCACGGCAAGATCAACGGGCACTATAGTCAGGAGCTGTTCCCTGAGGTCTATTCTCAGCCGGGTGTCCGGCTCTGTTATTACAAGATTCATAAGCTCATCGAGTATCTTTGCCGGGATAATCACAGGGAGGAGGCCGTTGTTGAGGGCGTTGTTCCTGAATATATCAGCGAAGAAGCTTGAAATGACTGCCCTGAAGCCGTAGTCGTAAACAGCCCAGACGGCATGTTCGCGGCTTGATCCGCATCCGAAATTCTTGCCGGCAACCAGTATCTCTCCCCTGTAACGCGGGTCGTTGAGAATGAAATCCATGTTTTTGGCTCCTTTCTTGTCGAACCTCCAGTCGCAAAAAAGGTTATCACCAAATCCCTCGCGTGTGGTCGCGCTCAGGAATCTTGCAGGTATAATCTGGTCTGTATCCACATTTTCATATGGAAGCGGAACGCATGTTGATTCGAGAATCGTAAATTTTGGTTTGGCCATTTCAGATTACTGGTTAATTGTCATAATAATTCACGCGGATCGGTTATCCGGCCTGTAACGGCAGCCGCTGCAGCGGTAAGGGGGCTGGCCAGAAGAGTTCTGGCTCCCGGTCCCTGCCTTCCCTCAAAGTTCCTGTTGGAGGTCGATACCGCGTATTTGCCTGCCGGTATCTTATCATCATTCATTGCAAGGCATGAAGAGCAGCCTGGCTGACGCAGTTCAAACCCTGCATTCCGGAGGATCACGTCAAGCCCCTCTTCTGTTGCCTGTTTCTCTACCAGTTTTGATCCCGGTACAATGAGAGCGGTGACATTGGAAGCCCTTCGCCTGCCTTTCACCAGATTGGCGAAAGCCCTCAGATCTTCTATCCTGCCGTTGGTGCAGCTCCCAAGGAAAACATAATCGACTTTATGCCCCAGTAGTTTCATCCCGGGTTTAAATCCCATATATTCAAGTGATTTCAGCCATGAGGCGGCTGATTCTCCATCCATGGCACCTGCCGGTGGAATGGACTCGTCAATCCCCATGGCCATGCCCGGATTTGTACCGTAGCTTATCATGGGCTTGATTGCCTCGGCATTAAAGGAGTGTTCCCTGTCGAATTTAGCTTCAGGATTGCTCCTTAGTTTTTTCCATCTGTCGGGTATCTTAAATTCACCGTTCCCGCGATTATCCCTGCAGACTCTTTCGAGATATTCAAAGGTTGTATCATCCGGTGCAATAAGCCCCCCCCTGGCACCCATCTCAATGCTCATATTGCAGACTGTCATCCTGGCTTCCATGCTCATGGCGCTGATTGCGCTTCCCGTGTACTCAATAAAGAAACCTGTGGCACCTCCTGTCGAGAGCCTCGAGATGATGTACATTATAACATCTTTTGAGGTTACTCCTCTTTTAAGATTGCCGTTAACGGTTATTTTCATCCTTTTTGGCCTGGACTGAAGAAGGCATTGTGTGGCAAGCACCATCTCCACCTCGCTGGTCCCGATACCGAAGGCAATCGTCCCGAAAGCCCCGTGGGTTGATGTGTGGCTGTCGCCGCATACTATTGTCATTCCCGGCAGTGTATAACCCAGCTCGGGGCCTGCAACATGAACGATCCCGTTAAGCGGATGGTTAAGCCCGAAATACCTGATGCCGTAACTTCCGGTGTTTTGTGCCAGTTCCTCAACCTGTTTTCTCGAAACCAGATCCTTTATCGGGCGGTCCTGGTCAACCGTCGGAATATTGTGATCGGCAGTGGCAAGAGTTTTTTCAGGCCTGAATACGGGAATGCCCCTGGCCCTTAATCCGTTAAAAGCCTGCGGGCTGGTTACCTCGTGGATATAATGCTGGTCAATATAGAGTACATCCGGTCCGCCCTCTATCGTGTGAACCACGTGATCGTCCCATATCGTGTCAAAAAGTGTCTTTGGCTGCATTGATGATATTGATATCGTAAAACAGTGCCCCCTTCAGGGTGGACAAGGGGCTATTTAATCTTTGCTATCGCGTCAATAAATGCTTCAACTGAAGCGGTTATTATATCTGTGTTGGCTGAAAAGCCGTAATATGTTCTCCCTTCGTGCTCTATCTGTATGTGCACCTTGCCCAGGTCGTCGCTCCCTTTTGTGATTGCCTGGATAAGAAATTCCTCGAGGTGAACGGTTTTGCTTATAAGGTGCCTCACAGCTGTAAATGATGCATCGATGGGTCCGTTGCCTGATGCTGTCGAGGTGTGTACCTCGCCGTTAATCCTGATGCCCACCGTGGCAACCGGGATTGCTGATTTTCCGCATGTCACCTGCAGGAGTTCCAGCTTAAGCGATTTTTCTCCCCTGAATACCTCCCCCGACAGGATTCTAATGTCTTCATCATTTATCTCTTTCTTCTTATCTGCCAGCAGGAGGAAACGGTGATAAATATCATCAAGCTCTTCCTTGCCAAACTTAAGTCCCAGAAGTTCCAGGCGATGACTTAGTGCAGCCCTGCCGCTGCGGGCCGTAAGTATTATGGACGATTCTTTTATGCCCACTTCCTGCGGGTCGATGATCTCGTAGTTTTCCCTGTGTTTCAGTACACCATCCTGATGGATGCCTGATGAATGTGCAAATGCATTTCTGCCGACAATTGCCTTATTGGCCTGAACAGGCATGCTCATAAGTGTCGAGACCAGCTTGCTTGTGGAGTAGATAAGCTTTGAGTTGATATCTGTAGAAACGTTGAGATCGTGGTGGCTCTTGATTATCATGGCAACTTCTTCGAGAGAGGTGTTGCCTGCCCTTTCGCCAATCCCGTTTATCGTGACTTCAACCTGCCTGGCACCGTTAATTACTCCCATTATCGTATTTGCCGTTGCCATGCCCAGATCGTTATGGCAATGAGTCGATATTACCGCCTTATGGATATTTGGCACATTCTCCTTCAGATACCTTATTTTTGCACCATACTCTTCCGGCAGGCAGTATCCTGTTGTGTCGGGAATATTAACCACGGTGGCGCCTGCTTTTATTACCGCCTCGATTACCCTGGCGAGGTATTCATTCTCACTTCTTCCGGCATCCTCAGCATAGAACTCCACATCGTCAACGAACTTCCTGGCATACTTTACGGCATCAACTGCCCTTCGTATTATCTCCTCCGGGGTAGTCCGGATCTTATACTGAATATGGTAGGGAGATACGCCAATACCTGTGTGGATTCTCTTCCTTCCGGCAAACTGGAGAGCGTCGGCGGCCACCTCGATATCCTTTTTCACCGCTCTTGTAAGGGCGCAGATGACCGGATTGGAGATTGCCTTTGAGATTTCTACGACCGATTTGAAATCCCCGGGGCTTGATACAGGGAAGCCAGCCTCGATAACATCGACGCCAAGTGCTTCGAGAGCCTGCGCGACCTGGATCTTTTCAATCGTGTTCAGCTGGCATCCTGGTACCTGTTCACCATCCCTGAGGGTGGTATCGAAAATAATGACTTTGTCGTTATTGCTCATATTTATTCGTTTTATTCATTTAGCTTTTTTCGGGGCGGAGCTTTCTCACAGCCGCACCAGCCTTCCACATCTCGGAATTGCCCATTTCGTCGAGCTCCGCCTGCAGATGCGTCTTGTAATCTGCCGCACCTGTCGATTTCAGGACCCTGATACACTCCTGACCGGTTCTGACTTTCTCGTATAACTCCCTGAAGACAGGAAGAGTTGCATCCATAAACTTCGGTCTCCAGTCGAGAGCTCCGCGCTGGGCTGTGGCGCTGCAATTTGCATACATCCAGTCCATTCCCTTCTCATCGACCAGCCTGATGAGGCTCTGTGTAAGCTCTTCAACCGTTTCATTGAAAGCTTCGGAAGGGGAGTGGCCGTTTTCGCGCAGCACACTGTACTGTGCATCCATTATACCTGCCAGGGCTCCCATCAGAACACCCCGTTCCCCGGTGAGGTCGCTGAACACCTCTTTCTCGAATGTGGTTGGGAAAAGATATCCCGAACCGATTGCTATCCCGAGTGCCAGCGCTCTCTCTTCAGCTCTGCCTGTAAAGTCCTGGAAGACAGAATAGCTTGAATTGATTCCGGCACCTGCGAGGAAGTTGCGTCTGACGCTTGTGCCGGATCCTTTCGGAGCGCACAGGATAACGTCAATGTCGGAAGGAGGGACCACCCCCGTATGTTCCTTAT
>CAYRQY010000159.1:0-6101 GCA_964426435.1 uncultured Rikenellaceae bacterium
AAAATCCATTAAATCAGTTTTTCAGTACAAGCCTCAATTTTCCCCTGTTTGTCGAACTAAGGTATAAATACAGGGTTGCCGGCACTACTTACCTGACATTGTCGGGGTGCTACAATCATATCTCAAACGGTGGTTTCAAACAGCCGAACAAGGGCATGAATTTTCCTACTCTTGCTCTTGGGCTGGAACATTTCCGGAACGGGTTGCCGCTCCTTGATCATAATTACCGGCGGGGAGGCCTGGAAGGCAGGATAATTTCCCTTTCGGCTCAGGCATTATCTGCACTTAAAATACTTGCGGAGACTGATGAGTACAGGGAGGAACCGGCCTTTGTTTACGGTTTAAATGCAAGGGTTTCCAGACAGGCAAAAACATGGTATTCACTGAATGCCGGCGCAGAGATTATCATCGATGGTTACCTGCGGGAGATTATCAGGAGAGAAGGTACGGGAATTGACCATAAGCGGGTGGCGATCACTGCAGGACAGGATTTTCACCTTGGCAGGGTGATTTTCACCCAGTATCTCGGATTTTATGTCTACTCTCCGTTCAGGGCCCTTAAGCCGGTCTATCAGAAATATGAGCTTGCATACAGATTTACACCCCGGCTTTCGGCGGGTGTTTACCTCAAAGCTCACCTTCAGGTGGCTGAACTGATGGGGATGAACCTTAATTACACCATTCTCAGGAAACAGAAGCCAGCAGTCTGAAAAACAGGGATATTCATCACTACTCACCTTCCGCTCCGCGGAACTGCGTCACTTCGCTCCTTGACTCTTCTCACAACTCACAACTCACAACTCACAACTCACCTTCCGCTCCGCGGAACTGCGTCGCTTCGCTCCTTGACTCACCCCAGGCTCCCTGTAACTTTCTCTACCTCTTCAAGTATCTCGCACGATTTCACCAGTTCCTTCATTCTTGTGTGGTCGGGATAGAGAGGCCTGTCGATGTTGAGAAAATCCACGTATTTCCTAATTACGTCCTTGGCTTTCTGCACCCCTTTGCCGAAGCTGTACTCTTCCTTCCTGAAGTCAAGGGCCTGGGCTGCCGCCATGAATTCGATGCCGAGTATTCCATAGGCGCAGTCGAGGATCTGGTTGTTCTTGATGGATGTATTCATTCCCATCGAGACGAAATCCTCCTGGTCGGCTGCAGCAGGGATAGACTGGATCGATGCCGGCATGGAAAGGATCCTCTGTTCGACTATCAGTGTATCGGCGGTATACTGGCTGAGCATCATTCCCGAGAACATCCCGGCTCCTTTTGTAAGAAAGTCAGGTAATCCCACGCTCAGGGCTACATTGTTAAGCCTGTTCATCCTTCTTTCGGACATAACGCTTACCATTGTAATGCAGGCTCCTGCCATATCCATCGGGACACAAACCGGTGATCCCTGGAAATTTGCTCCGGAGAGCTGAATATTCTTATCCGGGAAAAATATGGGATTATCACCGACACCATTCAGTTCTATCTCTACCTGCGACCTGGCATATTCAAGCATGTCGTGGGCTGAACCGATAACCTGCGGTGTGGATCTCATGGAGTATGCATCCTGGACCTTCGATTTCACCCTGCCTTCCTTCAGATCGCCCCCTGAAATGCATTTATTGATAGCATTGGCGCTTCTGACGGCTCCTTTAAAACCCCTTACTTCGTGCAGGAGAGGTGTGTATGGTTTCATATTTGCCTTCAGCGCCTCGAGTGTCATTGATGCAGCTATTTCCGCCTGTTTCAGCCAGTTATTGGCATCAACAAGCCATATTGCACTCATCGCGGTAAGCATGTTCGAACCATTAATGGCCGCCAGTCCATCCCTGGCCAGTAGTCCCGGCACCGGTATGCCTGCCCTGTCGAGCGCCTCCTTGCCTTCAAGCAGTTCGCCATTAAAGTAGGCCTGCCCTTCTCCGAGAAGCAGAAGGGCTATCTGCGACATAGGCGCCAGATCGCCGGAGGCACCAACGGAACCCTTCTGGCAGACATAGGGAGTAACACCTTTGTTCAGCATTTCAACGAGGGTTTCTGTAATCTCCAGACGATTACCCGAATTACCGTGTGCATGTACATTTATCCTGCCGAGCATTGCCCCCCTGACTATCTCAGCCGTGGCCGGCTCACCTATTCCGGCTGCATGGTTGTAAATAAGATATTTCTGAAAATCCTGTATCTGGTCATCATTCAGAACAATCTCCGAGAATTCTCCGATTCCGGTATTTACACCGTACATGATCTCATGGGCAGCAATCTTTCTTTCAAGCATCGCCCGGCACTCATTTATTCTTTTTCTGGCATCGGGATGCAGCTCAACCTGCTGACCGTGACGGGCCACGTTTACAACATCGTGAATAGTAAGACCGGAGCCTGTTATTATCAGTTTATCCATATCAGTCTGTTTTGTTTGGTCTGTTAAATAATTAAATGGTATATGATCCGGTGTTCCGGGATCAATTTTGTAAGCAATAAAAATGGGTGTACCCGGCAGGGCATCAGCAGAGTCCGGTGCGGTTGATCTTTATCTTGTATTCGAGCAGCCAGTTCAAATAGACTGAATTATAATGTGTTCTCAAATGTAATACAATTATTTAAAATCTGCAACCTGATCATGTATCCCGACTGACAGAAATATCTATATTTATGGAAAAATTAACACGTGAATTTTCCGGAATCTGAAAAGAAGCGAATTGCAGTTTTAAGGCAGTCCCTTATCATTGCAATGATATTGCTCGTTGCCTCCTGCAAGACGGGCAGGGATAAGGGCAAGCCTGATGTGAGGGAAATAATCAACACCGAGGCCCCAGGAGTGCTTTTTAACGGGATTGATCTCGAGGGCTGGGAAATCACCAACTTTGGTCCGCAGGGTCCTGTATATGTTTCGGGAGGCAGAATAATTCTCGAGATGGGCGACGGTTGTACAGGGATCACATGGAAGAAGGATTTTCCGGCTGATAATTATGAGGTTTCACTTCAGGCCATGAGGGTAACGGGAAATGATTTCTTTTGCGGGATGACATTTCCGGTTGGTGAATATTACTGTACACTGGTGGCAGGAGGCTGGGGAGGTACCGTTGTCGGAATAAGCAGCATAAACGGACTCGATGCTTCTGAGAATGAAACTAAAACCCTTAAGACGTTCGACAGGGAGAGATGGTATTCCATAAAGCTGCGTGTGGTCGGGGGCAGGATCAGTGCGTGGATTGATGATGAGAACGTTGTTGACTTTGAGATCGGGGATAATTACCTGTCAACCCGTGCGGAAGTGGAGCTTTCGAAGCCGTTTGGAATAGCGTCGTGGGTCACTACGGCGGCACTGAGGGATATAAAAGTAACACTGGTTGAATGATCGAAAATTAGAACAAAGGTGCAAAGGCGCAAAGGCGCAAAGGCGTAAAGGCACAAAGGCACAAAGCAGGCCACTACGCCACTACGCCACTGTACCATTTATTATATTAATTGATATCAATAAACATGATAAAAAAGCATATGCGCAATTTCAGATTAATCCTGCTGGCCTTCGTCTTACTTACATCCTGCAAGACGAATCAGCTCTATATTAACGTGTTGCAGCCAGCCCCGGTTACAGTGCCGTCTGATATCAAAAAAGTCGGTATTATTAACCGGAGCATCGCCACTGACGAGACTAAACTGGCTGATATTATTGACAAGGCACTTTCCCTGGAAGGTGCAGACCTGGATAAGGACGGAGCTATGGAAAGCATCAGGGGCCTGGCTGAAGAACTCAGAATGAACGACAGATTCGCCGAGGTCAGACTTCTGGATGAGATCGATTTCCGTGCTTCGAGAATAGGAATTCTGCCTCCCCCCCTGTCGTGGGAAATAGTAGCCAGGGTATGCTCAGAGACAAATACCGATGCTCTCTTCGCACTTGAAAGATTTGATACCGATACCAGGATTAACTATTCTACCGGCAAGACAACAATAAAAACTCCTCTCGGCTCTGTACCCGGACTGGAGCACAGCGCTTCGATGGAGACAATTATTAAGACCGGATGGAGAATATATGATCCTGCCGGGAAGGCAATACTGGATGAATTCAACTTTGCGGAGTCCATTGTGTTCAGCGGAAGAGGGATCAATCCATTGGCAGCGGTTGCTGCGCTAACCAACAGGAGGGAGGCGGTTAAGCAGGTAAGCAGGAGGGCCGGGCATACCTATGCACTCAGGATAGTGCCATACTATGTGAGAGTTACACGCGACTATTATGTCAAAGGCACCTACAATTTCAAGATGGCGAAGAGAAAGGCCAGGACAGGGAAATGGGATGAAGCAGGCCTCCTCTGGGAGCAGGAGACACTTAATCCAAGAAGAAAAGTGGCAGGTCGTGCCTGTTACAACATGGCTATAATCAATGAAATAAACGGATTCCTGGGTGATGCGATTGGCTGGGCCCAGAAGTCATACGAAGATTATAATATAAGGCCCGGTTTGAGGTACGTCAGGATACTGGAAAACAGGCTTTACAGGAGTGAAATCTTGAAAATACAGGAGGAAAGATGAAAAAATATTTATTCTTAATGCTTTTTATGACGGCCGGACTCGTTTCAGGCCAGGTCTACAAGCCCTCGTGGGAATCGCTCGACAAGCGCCCCACACCTGAATGGTTTGAGGAGTCGAAGTTTGGCATATTCATTCACTGGGGGGTCTATTCCGTACCGGCATGGGGTCCGACCGGAGACAGCATAGGTGTTTATGACAAATACGCCGAATGGTACTGGAACAAACTTATGAATAAGAACAGCAGGGTGAACAGGCACTTCAGGGAGTTTCATGAAAGCACTTACGGCCCTGATTTCCGGTATCAGGACTTTGCACCGATGTTCAAGGCCGAGCTCTTTGATCCCGGTCAGTGGGCAAGGCTCTTCCGCGAATCGGGAGCACGTTACGTGGTTCTTACATCGAAGCACCATGAAGGATTTACTCTCTGGCCAAGCGCACAGAGCTGGAACTGGAACAGTGTGGATATCGGACCAAACCGTGACTTATGCGGTGATCTGACTGATGCCGTGAAGAAGGAGGGGCTTCATATGGGATTCTACTATTCGCTCTATGAGTGGTTTAACCCCATTTACAGGAATGACTTCACAAATTACGTCGACAACCATATGATACCACAGTTGAAAGACCTGGTAACGAGATATGAACCGGATATTGTCTGGACAGACGGAGAGTGGGACAAGCCGAGCAGCGAGTGGAAGAGCGAGGAGTACCTGGCATGGCTCTTCAATGAATCCCCTGTAAGGAACAGCGTTGTGGTGAATGACAGGTGGGGAAGCGAGACCAGGAGCAAACACGGGGGTATCTATACCACCGAATACGGTCTGGTGCATAACAATGAGGGGATAGACCCGGAAATACATCATCCATGGGAAGAGTGCAGGGGCATCGGGACATCATTCGGATATAACAGGGCAGAAAACCTCGACAGCTATTCGACTTCAAAGGAACTTATTGAATTGCTGGTTTCTACCGTTTCAGCAGGCGGTAATCTTTTGCTCGACATAGGTCCTGCAGCCGACGGAACAATTCCTGTCATAATGCAGCAACGCCTCATGGATATAGGAGAGTGGCTCACGACAAACGGAGAAGCCATATATGGCACCCGGGCCTTCATAAGAAGTAAAACCGACCAGTCTGTTCATCCCGAAACAAATAAGAGTGTTTTCTTTACCAGCAAGAATAATGATCTGTATGCCATTTGCACAAACTGGCCACGGGGTAACCTGGTGCTCCGCGGATTGAAGCCCGGCGCTGCTCCGAAAGTTCAGCTGCTCGGAAGCAATAAACCCGTGACCGCAAGATCGTCAGGAGGGAATCTTATTATTACTCCGCCGGTGCTGGGACCTGATGAATACCAGCATGCATATGTTTTCAGAATCAGTAATGTATTATCCAGATAAACGGGAATTTCAATTTGTATGAACCTAATTAACTTGAAAATGAAGACTAACTACTTATCCTTGATTTTAGTGGCAGCCTTGCTGATATATGGCTGCAATATGGAACCTAAAGTGGCTCCTGTACAAAAAACGGATATATCCGAATTCCTGGGGCAGTGGACCATTGATATCGCAAACGGTTCGGTG
>CAYRQY010000160.1:0-6048 GCA_964426435.1 uncultured Rikenellaceae bacterium
ACAACTACACGATCCTGAAAAAGTTCCCGGCCAAAACCCTGAAATGTGAGAACGGGAAGCTAAGCGAGATCAGGGATGATGAGGAGATTGAGCTTGACAACCTTTAGCCCTGTTGTTCACAGCCGGCTTACTCCTGCGGCATGGCTCTGGCTGGCCAGGGTGAACTCAAAGAGGTCTCTCCAGCCTTTGCATTCATCATTTTCGAGTAGAGAGGTGTTATGCCAGATTGAAACAAATGTACCTCCCACGGACACTACTTCACTCATGATCTTACGGACTACTGACCTGGCATCTTCAGGATTGGTTCTGAATGTTCCTTCCAGGGCAATATCCATAATCTGGAAAGGAGTTACCCGGAGCCTGGTCTGCTCATCCGTCAGCAAATCATAAAAAAAGAATTGCCTGGCAATACCTGCCCTAAAACCGGGTTCATCATGGTAGCCCATCGAATATTCTTCAGCAATGCCGATTCTGAGCAGGCTGCGGTATGATTCCGGAAGTCTCATTTTAAGGTAATGAAACCTGCTTTCGGTAACTTCACTTTTTTTAATGCTTCTGAGCCGCCCGATCTCATCGGCAATCAGCCCGGGTTTTTCCGTCGAATAGAATGACGGATGGATACCTTTAAAGTAGCGGGGAGGGATTCCGCAGATCAGGTTTCTGTATTCGGGGCTTTTCCATACCGGATTTCTGTCGTAGCGGGAGGGATCGCCCAGCGGGAAGAAGAATCCTGCTTCGCATCCGAAATGGTCAATCTTTTCTATAATATAACTAAAGGTATCGTAAGGATCCCTGCTCCTGCCGGCAAGGCATCCGTAGCGATCGGAAATATGTCCTGTCTTTCTTGAAATATCCTGAAGAAAACCGGTGATGTTATCTGACAGGCTTTTACCGAGGTAGGCAAAAGGTTCGTCGGCATCAATGGTCATCAGAGCCCTGAACTGATTCCGCCTGAACGCAAGGGTCTGAAATTTTCTCAGAAGGCTTCTTGCGAACTCCCTTGTCCACAGATCAATAACAGGCCTGTCGAGGAATCCGTGATTATATGCGAGTGATTCAGCCGGCCTGAATCGGCCGTATTCATCGGGTTTAAACTCAAGATACTCTTCATACCTGCTGAGCAAATAGAAAGATGAGGCAAAGATATCGAAAGGGAGGTCCGAATCGGGAGTGGTCTGAAAGAATACCGGCAGACTCCTCCATTTCGTCATACTGATATCCCTCTGTCTGACACCTGTTTCAAAAAGCAGCGGATCGGGGCTGACTTTAAACGATCCTTTGATGTTTTCTCCGGAGTAGTTTATTACACAGTGCTTTCCGAGCTTTCTTCTGTCAGAAACCAGTTCCCACTTCAGACCGAGGATGTCTCCAAGGATCACTCCGGCAATATAGATCAGCCGGGGAGGTTTGCCTTCAGTATATATTTTGACCAGATCAGGTGCCATCAGCACAAATTTATGCATTAATACGGACCGGTCATAAAGTTTTGGGAATTAATCGCTCGTGAAAACGCTATCGGCTAATATCCATGATTACTGATAGTTAACGACTAAGGAAGTCATCATAAAGGACCTGCAGGTATGACTTGCCATATTTTTCTGCAAGCTCGATGCCTGATCCCCTGCTGACAACGGGGTTCCCAAGGTTATGATCATAGATTACCGCCGAGGTATCAGTAATAAACCCAAATCCTTCGTTAAAGACATAAAAGGCAAATGAGTTTGACTCTGGATTCAGCAGGTCCTTGGCAAAGGGATAATCGCTGCTCAGTCCCATCTGATTAAGGATGGTAACTGGTATGTCTGCCTGGCTGCCGAATTTCCCGACCTTCTCCCCCTTCGCGGCAAGGGCACCTCCCAGCCATAGCATGGGGATCCTGAAGATCTCTTCTGAATATACATGTATATCGAGCGAATTTCTGCGGCAATGGTCAGCCACCAGCACCACGAGGGTATTCTGCCACCAGTCGGTGCCTTTTGCCCAGTCGATGAACTTTCCAACGGACCTGTCGACATAATAGACTGAATTCCTGAATTTTGTCAGGTCATCTTTTCCCTCGAAAACAGGATCCATGGGAACCTCAAAAGGCTCATGGCTTGAAAGGGTCAGCACAACCCTCAGGAAGGGCTCCTTCATCGTTTTCATAGAGTCTCTCAGGGCATTGAGAAGGATATGATCATGAACCCCCCACTTGGAATTATAATGGACAGGACTGAAATTCTTCATTGTTATGATCTCACTGAACCCGGAACTTATTACGAATGAGTTGAAGTTGGCAAAATTAATCTCTCCGCCATACCAGAAGGAACTCCTGTAGCCCTCACCTGTAAGGGCCCTGACAATACCGGGGAGCGACTGGGATTTCTTTGGCTCCTTAATAACAGAGACAGCCGGCTGGGCTGGATAGCCGTTCAGTATGGCCGGAAGTGCCTTGTCCGTGCGGTTGCCCGAAGCATAGAAATTGGTAAAAAGCAATCCTTCATTAATAAGCCGGTTAAGGTTGGGCGTTGTAAGGGAGTCGCCTCCAAGGGGTCCGATAAGGACGTTGCCGAAGCTTTCAAGAATTATGAACAGAATATTAGGTCTGTCAGTATTCAGGACCTTCCGCGGGTCGCTGGCTCCTGCTGTGAGCATATCTCTGACAGCCAGGGCAGAACCGGTTTCGAAAAAAACATAAGGATTGTGTGCCGGTTTGGCATTTACAAGTGAACTGCCGACATTCCACACCACATTTATCGCAGTATGGTTAATGAACATGTTCTCGTTGAAATAAACGGTACCGGCATTTATCGGGGCAATTCCCACCCCACCCCTTATCGGTATCAGAAGTGAACCCCAGAGCAGCAGGAAGAAGGCAATTGCCGGAGCCCACCATCTTATCCTTTCAAAACCGCTGAAAAACCTGTCGACAAATCTTCTGTAGAGGAAAATAAAAAGTACGGATATCGCGACAATGGCTATAAATACAAGAATCATTGTCAGGAAGCTGACTGAAGCTGCAGCTTCTTTCGGAGTCTTAAGGTATTGCAGGGGGGTGTGATCCATTCTGAATCCCCAGTATTTGTAAAGCACCGTATCACAAACAACTATAGTCGTTGCAACAACTACAAGCAGATAGGTGTACCATTTCATGAAATGCCTGAACCAGTCCCCGTTAAGAATAAGGCCCGGTATTACCAGCAGCAAGGGAAAGATGAATATATATGCAGTCGCTGATATGTCAAGCTTTATCCCGTTAAGGAATGTGGCTGCGAGGATCCCGGGGCTGTAAAGAGATGCTTCCTGGTGCTGTGTGAGTATAAAGAAGAGCCTGGCCGCAATGAAAAAAAGCAGCCAGTAAAGGGCATAAACGCAAAGGGCTGTAATTCTCTTTTTCATTTCACTTTCTTTTATGTCTTTATCACAATTGACTTATTATTCCTGGTAAAGAAGATTACCAGCGAGAAGGTTATTATGAACATTCCCATTATTGTGAGCCAGTCGGGCTTCTCATCCGGAACCAGAATCCAGCTCAGAATTGCGCCAACGACAGGTATTATGAATTTCCACAGGTTCAGCTCGGATACTTTTACCCCGGGTCTCTGAAGCAATCTGAACCATACCGAGAAAGCAACGGAGGCCATTATGGCAAGCCATATCAGCACAAGCCAGTATTCAGCAGGAAGCGGGCCTTCCGGCACACCTTCCAGGGGAAGAGCCATCAGGTACATTATCAGTCCGCCCGTAAAGAACGATACCGATGTCAGAACAAGCGGATCCATTCCCCTGCTCCTGAGGGATACAATCACGTTGCTGGTGGCAGTGGCCACGTTGGCGCCAAGAATCATCACCACCCCAAGCAGTTCAGCAAGGTCTCCGAGTTCGAAAGCCTGGCGTCCGACACTTATCATGATCACTCCCGTGATGCCGAAAACAATGGTGATCAGCTTCCAGAGAGTAAGCTTCTCCTCTCGATGCATAATGGCTGCAACGAGTGCCGTGACAAGTGGCTGCGAACCAACTATTATTGCGCCGAGGGCTCCCGGGACAAGATCCATGCCCAGGTAGAAGAGGGTGTAATTCAGTATTACCTGAAGGATAATGACAGAAAGAACGAGCTTCCAGTGCTCCCTTACCATCCTGAAGTATTTTGAAGGCCTGACCGTAAATGGCAGAATGATTAGTCCGGAAATAATGAATCTGAATCCCGCAAAATGGAGGGGTGAGTCATACTGCAGGCCTATCTTTATGCCGGCATAGGCAGTTGACCATAAAAGACAGGCGATAACCGCCCAGAAAATTGTATTCCCCTTACTTTTCAATGAGAATCAGATTGGGCGCAAATATCCGAAAAAAAAATTATTTCTCCACCAGGTTCCACTCAGGCGGATTCAATCCCAGCAGGTGCTTAACGAAAAAATCACGCCGTTTTCTTTCTCCGTAAGATCCTCCGCTGGTATGTCTTGCCCCGGGCAGGAACACATATTCAAATTCCTTGTTTGCCTTTATCAGAGCGTTGACCACCTGCATGGTTGATGTCGGGTCAACATTATTGTCCATTTCACCGTTAAGGAGCAGAAGTTTGCCTTTCAGCCTCCATGCATTATCGACGTTCGACGACATTGCATATTCTTCTCCTACAGGCCATCCCATCCATTGTTCATTCCACCACATCTTGTCCATCCTGTTATCGTGGCAGCCGCATGAGGCAACCGCCACCTTGTAGAACTCGGGATGGAAAAGAACGGCTCCCGCAGCATTCTGTCCTCCGGCGGATGTCCCGTATACCCCTACCCTGTCAATATCCATGTAGGGATATTTTTCGGCGGCAGCCTTCATCCAGAGGATCCTGTCGGGAAAACCTGCATCTTTAAGATTCTTCCAGCAAACGTCATGAAAGGCTTTTGAGCGGTTGGATGTACCCATTCCGTCTATCTTAACGACAATGAAACCCAGTTCTGCCAGCTGGTGCATCCCGCTAATAATGGGTCTGAAACTCTTTGGCACGAAGCTGCTGTGAGGGCCTGCGTAGATATCTTCTATTACAGGATATTTCCTGGACGGGTCAAAATCAGTAGGCCTTATAATAATTCCCCATATATCTGTAACACCATCGCGACCTTTTGCCACAAAGACTTCAGGGAGTCTGACACCTGTTGCCAGAAGCTCGGAAATATCGGCTCTTTCAATAAACATGACCTGGGTCCCGTCCTCAGTTCTTCTGACCACCGAGACCGGGGGAGAGTCAATCCTTGACCAGGTATCCACAAAGAATCGCTTATCGGGAGAAAACTGCGCTTCATGGTTACCCTCGCCCTCGGTAAGCTTTACAAGGCCTGTTCCGTCAAAATTGATCTTGTAATAATGAATGAAATAAGGATCGCCGGGTTCCCTGCCGCTGGCTTCAAAGATTATCTGCCTGTTCTTCTCATCGACAAAGCTAACCCCTCTGACAACCCATTCTCCACCGGTTATCTGGTTTTTCACTGTTCCTGTGCGCGAATCAAAGAGATAAAGGTGGTTCCAGCCATCCCTCTCCGATGCCCAGATAATCTCACCCGATCCTTCGGCATCGTAGCGGTATTTTTTACCGCTATAGTCAATGAATGTCGGTGAGGTTTCATTAATAAGCACCTTATAATCCCCGGTAGCGGCATCAACTCTTATTACCTGGTAAAGCTGATGCCCCCGCCTGTTATATTCGAATGTAAAATACTTGCTATCCTTGCTCCATTCAATACTGTTGATGGCATACTGGTTGGGTATCTGAGTGTCGTCGACCTTTTTGTGGCTCATAGTCTCCAGATCGAACAGCTGAGGATATTTCTGCGGTATGGCATCACCAGGCTTCTGGTATTCATAGGAGTAATGCCTTGGCTGCAGCTGGTCCTCGGGTGATGATTCGATGTAATAGATCATTCGTTTTTCTGCCGGCTTTACCCTGTAGGCCATCAGTTTCCTGGAATCTGGAGACCATCTGATATAGGATGAATAGTATTCTCCCAGGGCGCCGTCGTAGCTCATCTGGTATTCCTTATTATCCTTTTTTGATCTTACAAAGAGGTTGTG
>CAYRQY010000161.1:0-6048 GCA_964426435.1 uncultured Rikenellaceae bacterium
CCTGCAGCTCCCGCTGGGTTATGTCTACCTGGTTCTGCCGATAAGCGGAACACTTATAATGTACTATTCGGTCTATAATATCCGTCAGTTAAAAACCAAAAAATAAGATATCTGAATCAGTTATGGAAGTATTAATACTTGTTCTGTCGTTTGTCATTTTGCTTTCCGTTGGCGTCCCGATTGCCTTCAGCATAGGTTTGTCAGGTATTATCACGATGCTTTTTTCGATCGATTCGATACCTGCATTCACAACCTTCGCGCACAGAATGGCAACGGGGCTCGACAGCTTTGCCCTTCTGGCCATACCTTTCTTTATCCTCGCAGGCAATATAATGAACTCTGGCGGTATAGCCATCAGGTTGATTAACCTGGCCAGGCTGATAGTTGGCCGTTTGCCGGGAGGGCTGGCACTGGTAAATGTAAGTGCAAACATGCTTTTCGGGGCAATTTCAGGCTCAGCCGCAGCCTCTGCGAGTGCCATAGGCAGCATTATGTCACCTGAAATGAGAAAGGAAGGCTATCCGGATAACTTCAGTACAGCAGTCAATATTACATCAGCAACAACCGGTCTCACAATACCCCCGAGCAATATTCTCATTGTATATTCGCTTGCAAGCGGGGGAGCATCGATAACAGCTCTGTTCCTTGCCGGTTATATCCCGGGCATCCTTTCGGGAGTCGCTATTATGATCACTGCTGTCTCGATGCTTATTTACAAGACGAGAGGCATCAGGGGAATCGGCAGGATGGTTGCCAAACTTATCGTGCTGACCATCATCATAACCGGTGCAGCAATTGGTTTTAAATTCTTATACGGCAACACATCACCGGCAGTACATAAAACAGTGTTCTCACTGGCCGGGCTCGCACTCGCATCTTATCTTACTTTCAGGATAATAAAAAAATGGGATAAAGCAGTACATGCAGCCAAAGTCTTTATTGACGCACTGCCCTCGCTTTTCATGCTTATCATTATTATAGGAGGCATAGTCGCAGGATACTTTACCGCTACCGAAGCTTCAGCGGTGGCAGTGCTATATGCCCTCACCCTCGCCTTCATCTATAAGCAGATCCGGGTACAGGATCTGCCGGCCATAATACTCAAATCAGTCAGGACCACTGCTATTGTGCTGCTTCTGGTCAGCACTTCAATCGGCCTCTCATGGATCATGTCGTATGAGAACATTCCCCAGAATGTAAGTGAAGCATTGCTTACCTTAAGCAGCAATCCTTTTGTAATCCTTCTGATAATTAACTTTATACTTCTGTTTGTCGGTGTATTCATGGATATGACACCTGCCGTACTGATCTTCACTCCCATCTTTCTCCCGGTTGTTACTACCCAGCTTGGGATGGATCCCATTCATTTCGGGATCATAATGGTTCTTAATCTCTGTGTCGGCCTGTGTACTCCGCCTGTAGGTTCAGTACTGTTTATCGGTTGCAGTGTCACCGGGATAAAGATCGAGAAGGTCATCAGACCGCTCATTCCGATCTTTATTGCAATGATTATCGTGCTGCTGCTTGTAACCTATCTGCCGAAGTTAAGCCTGTGGCTTCCGGGCCTGATCCTTAAATAGAATAATTACAGATGTCAGGATCTTAAGGAAACAGCATTAACAGAAAAATTAATATCGTGATAAAAAGACTCGGGAAGTATTCAATAGGTATTGGCGACAGGTTCGGCCGCCAGGGGAATGCCCAGCTGAGGGCAATAATGGAAGCCGCGAAAAGAGGCATTGATATTTCACCCGTATGGAATAAGTCGAACAGGGAACATATGATAATAGGCACCTCCCCCTATGATGTAAGGCTTGAAGCTGATACTGCAACCAGGAACGCGGGCTTTACAAAACCATATTTTGTCGATGCCGATCATATTAATCTTGATACGGTTGACAGGTTCATAGATAGTTCAGACTTCTTCACCATTGATGTTGCTTCCTGTATCGGCAAGAGAGCCGGCGAATCTGAACTCGATAAATTCTTTACCGACACTCAGAAATATGCAGGTGACCTCAGGATTCCGGGTATTAAAAGCAGTGAAAGGATAACGAGGCAGTTTATAAGGGATATTGCCGAGAAATATCTATTTGCAGCAATAAGGGCTGGAGAAATATACACTAAGATAGAATCGTCGAAGGGGGCAGGCAATTTCGTTGCGGAGGTGTCAATGGATGAGGTTCCTGCACCGCAGGCACCGGTTGAGCTGTTCTTTACTCTGAAGATGCTGGCCGACAAAAAGGTACCCTGTCAGACCATTGCACCAAAATTCTCAGGCAGGTTCAACAAGGGAGTTGATTATGCAGGCGATCCGGAACAGTTTGCAGACGAGTTCGGGAAGGACCTGCTGGTTGTCGATTATGCCGTTAAAGAGTTCGGGCTCCCCGATAACCTTAAGATAAGCGTCCACTCAGGATCTGACAAGTTCACCTTATATCCTGTAATCAGGTCATTAACCAGGGAGCACAACAAAGGTATCCACCTCAAGACAGCGGGTACAACATGGCTGGAAGAGGTTATAGGTCTGGCTGAGGCAGGCGGGAAAGCCCTTGAATTTGTTAAGGAATTATATGCAGGTGCCCTTGAAAAGCGTGAAGAGTTATGCGCACCATATGCGGATGTTATAGACATTGATCCTTCGCGGCTTCCTGCGGCTGACGAGGTATCGGGCTGGAACAGCAGAAGGTTCGCAGATGCAATAAGACATATTCCGGGGAACGGGGGTTTCAACCCCGACATGCGCCAGCTTATCCATGTCGGCTACAAGATGGCAGCGGAAAGGATGGATGAGTATATCATGCTCCTCGACGAATACAGCGAAGTCGTGGGAAACTGTGTTTTCGACAATATCTACAACCGGCATATCAGGAGATTATTCGATCCTGACTAATTTTATAAGCCAGCTGCATAAATATGCTATTCCATTGTCTTCATGCCGAATACGGGCATCGGGGCAAGCAGATGCATATCAAAAATAACTATTTCGTTAATACCCTGCCTCAGCCATACTCCGGGGCAGTAGAGTCTTTTCTGAGGTCCGATATTCCAGTAACGGCCAAGGTTATGGCCGTTTACCCAGACAATTCCCTTTTTATAGAGCGAGACATCGAAATATGTATCACCGGCCTTGTCAATGAAGAAGTTGGCCTTGAAGAAATTTCCCGGCTTGTTCTGCGTTCTTGCCGACGACCTCAGGTCGTATACAAATTTGTCACTCATAGGAAGATTATAGATCTGCCAGTTCATGAGTGTCATACCATTCAGGGTAACTCTTTCGGTGATCCCTTTCCTGTCGATAAGGTGCTGGCCGAAATTAATTCTCCCCATCGCCTCCACAAGTATCTCAAGTACAGGCTTTTCCGACTTGCCTGGGGGAAGATCAATTGTATTGATGCCTTCCCGTCTGTCGAGAGCCCCTATATACTGGCCGTCGAGGAATACGGTGGCGTAATCGTGAAGATTGGTCACTGTTAGTTTTCCGCTCTTATGGCCGATAAGTTCAGTCCTGTAGAGTATCAGGCCATAGTCCTGGCCGTAACTCTCGAAGGTTCCGGGCTGAACTGAGTTAACCGGCTTGGGGAGGTTGTCCCACAGCGGTGTCAGCAAACCCATTCCAATAGCCGGGATCTCAATCACCGGAAGAGGTTCTGGTATGGGCGGCAGTTTTCTGCCTTTTGGCAAATATGATCCCAAGAGTTCGCGGAGGGCCATATACTTTGGTGTGGCCCGGCCCTGCTCGTCGATGGGAGCATCATAGTCGTAGCTTGTAACATCAGGTTCATATCCCTTGTAGCCTGAATTTGCACCTGCCGTAAAACCAAAATTTGTACCGCCGTGAATTACGTAAAGATTGAATGATTTCTTATTGTCCATAAGGAACCTGACCTCCTTCAGAAGGTTTGCAGTGTCTGGCCGGGCCCATTCTTCTCCCCAATGGGTGAGCCAGCCCGGATATGTTTCACTGCTGAAGACAGGCACACCAGGATTCATCTTACTTGCAAGTTCCCAGTGAGCATGTGAATTACCCGGATCGAGTCCGACGGCGCATCCCGGGAGTGTCCCTGCCTCAAGCATATATGGAGTGGGGCCGTCGCCGGTAAAGAAAGGGACATTTATCCCATTTTCAACCCAAATCTCCCTGAGTCTGGCCATGTAGTTCCTGTCGTTGCCGTAACTGCCATATTCATTCTCAATCTGCAGCATCAGTATCGGTCCGCCACTGGTAATCAGCCAGGGCTTGAGCTCGGCTGCAAGATTCTTCATATATCTCTCTGCAGCAGCCATATAACGAGGATCCATACACCTGAGCTTAATATCAGGTATACGTAAAAGGTAAGGAGGTATCCCGCCCAGCTCCCATTCCGCACACACGTACGGGCCAGGCCTGACAAGAAGCCACATTCCCTCATCGCGTACAATCCTGAAGAATTCGCTCAGGTTGCGGTTTCCGGTTGAGAAGTCAAATACACCCTCCTGCTGCTCGTGATAATTCCAGAATATATATACCCCTATTGTATTGCATCCCATAGCCTTAGCCATCCTTATCCTGTGACGCCAGTATTCAACCGGAATCCTGGCCGGATGCATCTCCCCGCTTATAATCTGGAATGGCTGATCATCGAGGAGAAACTCCGTTTCGCCCAGCCGGAAAGTATTCTTCGCCCTCTGCGCCTGCAAAAGCGACGAAAAACCAATCATCAATATACCCAAACAAACTATTACCCGCCTGATATTCATATGCTTTATGTTAGATTCTTTTTACTTCTTACTTCTTACTTCTTACTTCTTACTTCTTACTTCTTACTTTTGTCTTTTATCTTTCTCTCATATCGCCTGATAACTGTACAATTTCCTGTAATACCCCTCATCGTTCTTCATAAGCTGGGAGTGGGTACCTGTTTCAACAATTCTGCCATCCTCGAGGACAACTATCATATCGGCGTTCTGAATTGTTGAAAGGCGATGAGCAATAACCAGGGAGGTCCTGTTTTTCATCAGGTTGAGTATAGCATCCTGGACCAGCCTTTCCGATTCGGTGTCGAGCGATGAAGTTGCTTCATCCAGTATCAGTATCGGAGGGTTTGCCATTATTGCCCGTGCAATGCTTATCCTCTGACGCTGTCCGCCGCTCAGCCTGCTGCCTGTCTCCCCAACACAATAATCGTAGCCTCCTTCCGAATCGACGATAAAGCCGTGGGCATTGGCTATCCTGGCTGCGTTCTCCACTTTATCAGATTCAGTAGAATCAGAGCCGAATGCAATGTTTTCGGTATATGTGGTATTGAACAGGATGGGGTGCTGGCTCACTATCCCCATCAGGTTACGCAGATCCCTGATCCTGAATTCACGTATATCCTTTCCGTCGAGGGTTACAGAGCCGCTGTCAGCATCCATGAACCGGGGCAGAAGGTCAGCCAAAGTTGACTTCCCGGCGCCAGATCTTCCGACTATTGCAACAGTTTTACCTTTTTCTATTTTCAGGTTTATATCTCTCAGTACCGGTTCGCTGTTATAGGAATACCATACATCCCTGAATTCAATGGCTTCATTGAATTCATTAACCGGCAGGGCATCGGGCTTCTCAGATACTTTTTCCTCGGCATCAAGGATCTCCCCTACCCTGTCGATCGATGCCATCCCTTTTTGTATGCTGAACCATGCTGTTGTAATATTCTTTGCCGGCTGTATAATCTGGGAGAAGACCACCAGGAACGCTATCAGCCTGTCGGGGCTCATGTTGCCCGCTCCCCTGAGTGCAAGTATACCGCCGGCGTACATCAGGATCATAACAACAATTGTCGAGAGGAACTCACTTAAAGGAGAAGCGAGATAGGCCTTTCGGGTAATGCGCTTGAATATTTTGGAATACTTTTCATTGGTTTCCGAGAATTGTCTTCCCATTTTCTCCTCCGCATTGAAACCCTTCACAATCCTTAAGCCTGTCAGTGTCTCTTCCACAACAGACAGCAGTCGTCCAAGATGCTGCTGGCTAACAAGGGATGATGAGCGCAGGGTTCTGCTTGCCCTGCCGATCAGCCAGCCGCT
>CAYRQY010000162.1:0-6016 GCA_964426435.1 uncultured Rikenellaceae bacterium
TTTGAGGTACACACGCTTTCCAGGCGTGCCAGTTAAGCCACTCCTGCATCTCTCCGGTACAATTTAACTGCTCCGGGAAAGCCGCACAAAATACGAAATAATTTTCAAATATTTCTTATACCGTTATCTCGCCGGCCATCGAAAGACCGAGGCACCTGATAACTTCATCACCCGAAGGACAATTGCCCAGCAGATGCATCAGTTTTGTTACCGAGGCCTCTGACGTGATGTCCCTGCCGCTTATAACACCGGCATCCAGCATGGCCCGGCTTGTCTCATAAAGACCCATCTCAACAGTACCGCCATGACACTGGGTGACATTGAAGATTATGCCTCCATTTGATATAAAACTCCGTAGTTCGTCAATAAACCATTTGTAGGTGGGTGCATTGCCCGAGCCGAAAGTCTCGATTATGATCCCGCGCAGCTCCTTTGTGTTTAAAACAGCCTCCACGAGATTCCTGTTTATGCCGGGAAAGATCTTAAGTATTGCGACATTGTTATCGAACCTTTTGTGGACCTTAAGCTCCTGCTGAGTAACAGGATATCGGATAATGTTATCGTTGAACTTAATGTGCAGGCCTGCTTCTGCAAGGGGAGGACAGTTGGGAGAACTGAAGGCATTAAGGTGTTCGGCGCTGTATTTGGTCGTGCGGTTGCCCCTTGTGAGCTTGTTGTCGAAATAGATGCATACTTCGGGCACAACAGGTTTGTCGTTATTGAGGGTGGCTGCTATCTCAATGGCGGTAATAAGATTCTCCCGGCCGTCCGTTCTCAGCAGACCTATAGGTAGCTGGGAACCTGTGAAAATCACAGGTTTGCTTAGGCCTTCAAGCATGAAACTCATGGCTGAGGCAGAATAGGCCATTGTATCTGTTCCGTGAAGCACCACGAATCCGTCGTAAAGATGATAGTTCTCTTCAATTGCTTCAGCCATCTTCACCCAGATGGCCGGATCGATATTTGAAGAATCCTTGACAGGGTCGAACGAGACTGCCCCGATATTATATCCGAACCGGCCCAGTTCCGGCACATGATCGGAAATATGCCTGAAATCGATGGGTACCAGCGATCCCTTCTGGGGATCGTGAACCATGCCTATGGTTCCTCCCGTGTAAATCAGCAATATTGAGATCTCCTTGTCGCGCTTCATAATCTGAACAGTTCAACAGAATTGGAATATGTAATGGCTGCTGTCTCTTCTTCGCCCTTGTCAAGGATTCCGGCCAACTTCCTGTTTATAAGCGGAAGCCATGAACTTTCATTTCTCTTCCCCCTGTACGGGACAGGGGCAAGATACGGAGAATCCGTTTCAAGAACAATGTGTTCAGCCCCGATCGCACGTACAATCTCATCCAGACCGGAATTCTTAAAGGTCAACACTCCTCCGATGCCTATCATAAAACCCATACCAACAGCCTTTTCAGCATCTGACACATTACCCGAGAAAGCATGGAACACACCCCTGAGTTTTTCACCTTTAAACTCTTCAAGCACCAGGAATATTTCCCTTATCGAATTCCTGGAATGAATTACCATGGGCAGGTCCGATTTTAATGCAAAAGCCACCTGTTCCCTGAAAGCAATAGTCTGCTCTTCAATAAATGTTTTATCCCAGTAGAGATCAATGCCAATCTCACCGACAGCAATACCAGGCAACCTTGAGTGGAGCTCAAGAACAGGCCCGAGCTGATCGCGATAATCGCTTTTTACCGATCCGGGATGCAGCCCGGCCATGGGGAGGCATATACCTGGATATCTTTTCTGCACCGCGAGCATTGAATCGACAGAATGCAAATCGATGTTGGGCATAAGGAGCATTAAAACACCATTGCCCACAGCCCTGGCAATAACCTCATCCCTGTCGTTGTCAAATTCGGGAAGATATATATGTGTATGAGTGTCGACCAGCTGCATTACACAACTCCCTGGGCGATCATGGCGTTGGCTACCTTCACGAAACCTCCTATGTTGGCACCATCGACATAATTGATAAAGCCGTTTTCTTTTTTACCGTACTTAACGCAGGTGTCATGTATATTCTTCATAATTGTGCGAAGCCTGTTATCGACCTCTTCGCGTGACCATGGGAGCCTCATCGAGTTCTGGGTCATTTCAAGTCCCGAGGTTGCAACACCTCCTGCATTTGCTGCCTTGCCCGGACCGTAAAGGATCCCGGCATTCAGGAATACCTCAACAGCCTCGATGGTTGAGGGCATGTTGGCTCCTTCAGATACACAGATACAACCGTTCTTAACCAGAAGCCGCGCCTCTTCTCCGTCAATTTCATTCTGGGTGGCATTGGGCATGGCAATGTCGCATTTGATTATCCACGGCCTCTTTCCCTCAAAATACTCAACATTGTATTTCTCAGCGTAATCCTTTATCCTGCCTCTCTTTACGTTTTTAAGCTCCATGACGTACCTGAGCTTCTCCTCATCAATTCCCCTGGGATCGTAGATAAATCCGTTTGAATCGGAGAGTGTCACAACTTTTCCCCCGAGCTCAGAAACTTTCTCGGTTGCGTACTGTGCCACGTTACCCGACCCAGAGATGCAAACGGTTTTATCCCTTAGCGATTCGCCCCTGGTGGCGAGCATTTCCTGGGCAAAATAGGTGGCTCCGTAGCCCGTAGCCTCAGGACGTATCAGCGATCCTCCCCATTCTATCCCCTTGCCGGTAAGCACACCGGTGAATTCATTCCTGAGCCTTTTGTACTGGCCGAACATGTAACCGATCTCACGGCCGCCCACACCTATATCACCGGCCGGAACATCGGTGTCGGGACCAATATGTCTGAAGAGCTCACTCATAAAGCTCTGGCAGAATCTCATCACCTCGTTGTCCGTCTTTCCCTTCGGATCAAAGTCCGATCCGCCTTTTGCCCCTCCCATCGGAAGGGTTGTAAGGCTGTTCTTGAATACCTGTTCAAAGGCAAGGAACTTAAGTATTCCCAGGTTAACGGTCGGGTGGAACCTTATTCCTCCCTTGTAGGGTCCGATGGCAGAGTTCATCTCTATCCTGAAGCCACGGTTGATCTGTATCTCACCCTTGTCGTCGAGCCAGGGCACCCTGAAGATTATCGTACGCTCGGGCTCCGCAATCCTTTCAAGGATCTTTGCATGCTTATACCTGGGATTATCCTCAATAAAGGGTATAAGCGATTCGGAAACTTCCTGAACTGCCTGGTGAAACTCATCCTCACCGGGATTTCTGGCCTTTATCATGGCCATGAACTGTTGTACTCGGGGATCCATATGTCTGAAGGTTAAAATTTTTAGAAGGTTAAATATATAAAAATTTCGGATTTTGGCGAACGAAGTGAGACAATCCCGTGAAACGGGAGCGGATTGCGGATTTCGGATTTCGGAATGCGGATTCCGGATTTTGTTGAGCCGAGGAGCAGAGCGACGAAGTTCCGTGCAACGGAAGGAGCGAGACAATCCCGCGGAGCGGGAGCGGATTTGTTTTATTCTCCCGAAGAGTGAAAATAATTAAGTAAGGAAACAAATATTTATATCCGGTAGATATTTCCCGGGTAGCATCTGAGCATTCCCTTGAGCTCCATCTGGAGTAGCAGCGATGATAATTTGTTTACCGGAACATCAAGGCTTCTGCATATATCGTCTATTGTCAGTTCTCCATCTTTTGCAAGAAGCTCGTAAACCTGTTTTTCGTTGCCGTTAAGGTCGGAAAAAAGAGTCTTCTGAAGAGCCGGTTTTGTTTTCTCAGGCTGCCAGCCAAGGCCATATTCTATATCGGCGGCCGATTCAATAAGTGCTGCTTTATTGCTTTTAATAAGGCTGTTGCAGCCGGCGGACCATTGGTCGTCCGGCCGCCCGGGAACGGCAAATACATCGCGGTTATACGATCCGGCTATATCGGCCGTGATGAGTGCACCTCCCGATATGCCCGACTCCACGATAAGGGTTGCATCGGAGATGCCGGCTATTATCCGGTTCCTTTTGATGAAATTGTTCCTTTCGGGCAGCGAGTCGGAGGAGAAGTCAGTAAGAAGCCCGCCGTTCTTAAGCATCGAAGCTGCAACGGACCTGTGAACGGAAGGATAAAGCGTTTTAAAACCGTGACCGAGAACCCCGACCGTCTGAATATTTTTCGCCAGGGCTGCTTTATGAGCTGTGACATCAATCCCGTAAGCCAGTCCGCTGATAATGATAATGTCCGGATGACCTGCCCCGAGGTCCGCAATTATCCTCTCACATATCTCCCTGCCCCGAATGGTTGCATTTCTTGTGCCGACAACACTCAATATCTTCGGTGAGTTCAGGTCGCAGGTTCCTTTAAAAAAGAACACGACCGGTGAGTCATCGCACTGCCTCAGTCTGAAAGGATAATCGCCATCGAGGTAAAAGTAGGTTCTGATATTATTCTTTTCCACGTATTCAGCCTCTTTTTCGGCTTCGGCGAGGTATGACCTGCCGCTGATATACCTGGCAATTCCGTCTCCTATCCCGGGAATTCTTATAAGGTTTCGGTAGGGTTCCCGGAAGATGGCTTCCACATCACCGAAAAATGACACAAGCTTACGGGCATTGATATCGCCGATTCTCGGTATAAGCCCGAGAGCAATTTTATGCTTAAGAGAAATATCAGACATAGCACAAAGAAATGAGACACTCAAATATAAAAAAAGCAGAGACTATTTCAAAAATCTCTGCTTTAAAATTATGAGGGACCGGACCTTAAACTACACCCATATCGAGCATTGAATTGGCCACTTTGAGGAATCCGGCAATATTTGCTCCCTTTACATAATCCACGTAACCATCCCCGCGCTTCCCGTGTTTCACGCACTGGGCATGTATGTTACGCATTATCTCGTGGAGTCTTTTATCAACCTCGTCGCTTCCCCACCTCAGCTTCATTGCATTCTGAGTCATCTCCAGCCCTGATGTTGCAACACCACCGGCGTTTGAAGCCTTCCCGGGAGAGAAGAGCAATCCGTTCTTCTGGAAGAGTTCGATAGCTTCCGGGGTACTTGGCATGTTGGCTCCTTCGCAAACACAGATACAACCATTGTTAATAAGCTTCTGCGCATCATTGCCGTCAAGCTCATTCTGTGTGGCGCAAGGCAGTGCTATATCAGCCTTTACCTCCCAGGGCCTCTTGCCTTCGTGAAACTCGACCCCTTCGAATGCATACGAATAAGGTTTTACGATATCCTCATTCGATGCCCTGAGTTCGAGCATAAAATCTATTTTCCTGCCTGAGACACCCTCAGGGTCATAAACATAGCCGTCGGGTCCTGATAGGGTGACAACTTTCCCCCCGAGTTCAGTTGCTTTCAGGGCGGCACCCCATGCAACATTGCCGAAGCCGCTTATGGCAATTCTTTTTCCTTTAATCGATTCTCCGCGGGTAGCAAGCATCTCATCTGCGAAATAGACACAGCCGAATCCGGTTGCTTCAGGCCTGATGAGAGAACCTCCCCAGTTACTGCCTTTCCCGGTAAGCACTCCCGTATGGTCTCCCTTAAGCCTCTTATACATTCCATAAAGGAAACCAACTTCGCGACCGCCAACACCGATATCGCCTGCAGGCACATCAGTCTCCGGTCCTATATACTTCCAGAGTTCAAGCATATACGACTGGCAGAATCTCATGATCTCGGCAGCTGATTTCCCTTTTGCATCAAAATCCGAGCCTCCTTTGGCCCCACCCATCGGAAGGGTTGTGAGGGCATTCTTGAAGATCTGCTCGAACCCCAGGAATTTCAGAATTGACAGATTCACGCTCGGGTGAAAGCGAAGCCCGCCCTTGTAGGGACCTATTGCATTGTTGAACTGGACACGGTAACCCAGGTTAACCTTAACATTACCTTCATCGTCCACCCACGGAACTTTAAAGATTATAACACGATCGGGCTCGATAATCCTTTCGATAATGTTTGCTGATTCGAACTGGGGGTTCTCGTTGTAAACCTCCTCAATAGACTCAAGGACCTCCCTGACTGCCTGTAGATACTCAACCTCGCCGGGATGCTTCTTCTCGAGGT
>CAYRQY010000163.1:0-6011 GCA_964426435.1 uncultured Rikenellaceae bacterium
TCAACTCCCGGAAGGTATCCCGGCAAATCAACAAGAGTGATAATGGGTATGTTGAATGAATCGCAATATCTTATGAATCGTGCTGCCTTATCTGAAGAATCAACATCCAGGACGCCGGCCATCTCAAGAGGCTGATTGGCAACAAAACCTATTGTCCTGCCTCCCATTCTGCCAAACCCTATTACGATATTTCTGGCATAGTTCTCCATGATCTCGAAGAAATCCGAATTATCGACGATGGCCCTGATAACGTCTCTTACATCGTATGGAAGAGTCGGGTCGTCGGGAACTATCTTATCAATCCTGTATTCGGGATCAGGTTCTCCGGGCTCAAAATTCCTGGCCTTGCGGCTGTTGTTCCACGGAATGAAGGTAATGAGCTTCTTTATCTGCTCAAAGCACTCTTCTTCAGTACGAGCGAAGAAATGGGCATTACCTGTTATCTCGCTGTGAACCTTTGCTCCCCCGAGATCTTCCATCGTTATCTCCTCGCCCAGTACCGTTCTTATCACTTCGGGTCCGGTTATGAACATTTTTGAGATATTGTCCACAACAAAAACAAAGTCAGTCAGTGCAGGTGAATATACTGCACCGCCGGCACACGGGCCCAGTATTACAGATAACTGGGGTATAACTCCGCTCGAGATGGTGTTCCTGAAGAATATTTCCCCGTATCCCGCCAGCGAATTGACTCCCTCCTGTATCCTTGCACCCCCCGAATCGTTTATGCCAATCAGGGGTATCTTCATCTTCAGTGCGTGATCCATGATCTTTGTGATCTTTCGCGAGTGCATCAATCCGAGAGACCCACCCGCAACGGTAAAATCCTGTGCAAAAATGGCCACGGGAGCCGCGTAGATGGTTCCGGTCCCTATTATCACACCGTCGCTCGGAAGGCTCTTTTTGTCCATATCAAAATCGCGGGCATCATGCTCTACGAAGAGGTCATATTCCATGAATGAACCTTCATCCAGCAGAGCCATAATACGTTCGCGGGCAGTACGCTTACCGAGTGCTTTCTGCTTCTCTATGGCCTGCTCTCCGCCTCCCAGGAGTATCTTCTCACGTTTCTCCTGTAGTTCCCGGATCTTCTTTTCAAGCGGCATAATTGTATTTATTAGGTTTAATTTCGGTTGTGGGTCACAAATAAAACAACAAGTTTAATTAAATAGAATGACTTTAGCCATTATTTTGGTGCCATCCTGTATAAAACGAGGGCTATCACGCTATAGATGATGTTGGGTATCCAGTTTGCCAGCATAGGATCGAGGTTGCCTTTAAGCGAGAACTGAGACGAGAACTGGAGAAAAAGGATATAGGTAAAGCTTAGTGCAAGCCCGATTCCGATGTTCATACCAATCCCGCCCCTCACTTTCCTCGATGAGAGCGAGACTCCTATCAGGGTAAGGATAAACACCGCAAAAGGGCTTGCGAGGCGCCTGTGCTTCTCAATAAGAAACATCTTTATCTCTTCTGAACCCTGTAGCTCAAGTAAATTGATATAATCATTCAGCTCGTTAAAGGTCATTGTTCCCACAAAGCTGGGATCCCTTGCCAGATCTTCGGGCCTGATCATCAATGCAGTGTCGGTCTGCAGGCCTTTGGTAATGATCTCCCCGTTGCCCGTAAGCTCCCTGATATAGTAATTACCTGCGGTCCATTTCTGGGAGGTTGTGTCCCACCTTATCCATACTGACGAAAACTTCGACTGGAGCATTCCGTCGTCATCAAACTTTTCAATTGTGAAATTGCGCCCCGAAAGACTTATGGGATTGAATGATTCCATATAAACATAAACATTCCTGTAAATCTGCCGGTGAAGATTCATTACCTGGATTCTCTGCCTGGAGGGCCGGTAATATTTATCCTCAAAGTTCATCCTTTTCAGATTGGACTGGGGTATTACAAAATTTGTCAGAAGGAAGGTGAAGGCAGCAATTAAAACAGCAGAGAGGAAATAAGGCCACATCAGTCTCCTGTAGCTCATGCCGCTGTTCAGGATGGCAATGATCTCGGTGTTTACTGCCATCTTGGATGTAAAGAATATCACCGAGATAAAGACGAACAGCGGTGCAAACAGGACGGCAAAGAAGGGGATGAAGTTAAGGTAGTAATCGAAGATTATAGCCCTGGGGGGAGCCTCATGCTCCATAAAGTTGTCGATCTTCTCAGCAAAGTCAAAAACCACTGCGATGGTCAGGATCAGGACGAGGCAGAAGAGGAATGTGCCCAGGAACTTTCTTATGATATATAGATCGAGTATCTTCATTTTCATTATTCTAAAGCCTGGCAGAGATCTTTTTAACCGTCGATTCCTTCCATTTCCTGAATTCGCCCGCTTCAATCTTCTCACGAGCCTTCTCCATAAGCCTCAGGTAAAATGCAAGGTTATGGATACTGGCAATCTGGGCTCCCATTATTTCGCCCGAGATGACAAGATGCCGGAGGTATGCTTTTGTATAATAAAGACTTACAGCTGAGGGACCCTCAGGATCGACCGGACTGAAATCGGATGTCCACTTTTTGTTCCTGATGTTTATAACCCCTTCACCTGTAAAAAGCATCCCGTTCCTCCCGTTTCTTGTTGGCATTACGCAATCGAACATATCGATTCCCCTCTCCACGGCCTCAAGCAAGTTTGCAGGTGTTCCCACACCCATAAGATAGCGGGGTTTATCTTCCGGAAGGATCCTGTTTACAATCTCAATTATCCTGTACATCTCTTCAGCCGGTTCTCCAACCGACAATCCACCTATTGCGTTTCCCGCAAGCCCGGCAGATGCAATCTTATCAGCTGATTCTCTCCGGAGATCATCAAAAGTACTTCCCTGTACTATTGGAAAAAGATATTGCTCACTGCCCCAGGCAGGCTCCGTTTCCCTGAATCTTACAATTGCCCTGTCGAGCCAGTTATGTGTCAGCTTAACCGATTTTTTAGCGTACCTGTGATCGCAGGGATAAGGGGCACATTCATCAAAGGCCATTATTATGTCTGCTCCGATAATACGCTGTATGTCGATGGTGTTCTCCGGTGTAAAGAAATGCCTTGAGCCATCTATATGGGACCTGAAATGGGCCCCCTCATCGGATAGCTTCCTGTTACCTGCAAGGGAAAAGACCTGGTAGCCCCCGCTGTCGGTCAGAAGCGGACTCTCCCAGTTCATGAACCTGTGCAACCCCCCTGCTTCCCTTATTACCCCGGTCCCGGGCCTGAGGTAGAGATGATATGTGTTTCCCAGAATGATTGCAGCCCTGATGTCTTCCAGCAGGTCCCTCTGAAGAATCCCCTTTACACTTCCCGATGTCCCGACAGGCATAAAAACCGGTGTGCGGATTTCACCATGAAGAGTAGTAAGAACACCTGTACGGGCGTTCGTCTCCTTGTCCCTGCGCACTAATCTGAACATATATCATACAGGATTTTGGTGGCACAAAGGTAATTCATCCGCATTGCAATATAAAATTATTCATTAATATTGCCTCCATATTTGGAAGTCAGATGACACTCCCTGAGAATATCTTCCTGTTTATCCTTTTTTCAGTATTCGGCCTGTCAGCAGCGACCCAGATCTTCTATTATGTTTTCTTCTATCTGAAAGTCGCAATCTTCAGGCACCCTGAAAACCACAACAACAATGGTCCGGTTTCCGTGATCGTATGTGCCAGGAATGAGGAGAATAACCTCAGGAACTTTCTTCAATCCCTTCTGGAGCAGGATTATCCGGTTTATGAGGTGATTGTTGTGAACGACTGCTCTGAAGATGATTCATTCAGTGTCCTGGGAGAATTTCTCGTCCGTTACCCTCACCTGAAAGTGTCAACCATCAACAAGGACCCTAAATTCACTCACAACAAGAAATTCGCCCAGTTCATAGGGATCAAGGCTTCACAGTACGAAATTCTTTTATTTACCGACGCTGATTGCAGGCCTGATTCCAATAAATGGATCTCAACGATGGCGTCGCATTTTGATGACACGACAGATTTCGTACTGGGCTATGGCGGCTATTCAAAGGCAAAAGGTCTCCTCAACAGGTATATCAGGTACGATACCATGTTCATCGCAATCCAGTACCTGGGTATGGCACTGCGCGGCATTCCCTACATGGGGGTTGGCCGCAACCTTGGCTACAGGAGAAGCCTTTTCTTCCGGAATAAGGGTTTTGGGTCGCACAGCCATCTTGTTTCGGGCGACGACGACCTGTTTGTAAACAAGATAGCCAACGCAAAGAATACAACGGTTGAGTTTCGTCCCGGCTCCCACACCAGGTCCGTTCCGGCTTCTTCATTAAAGGAATGGTTTAAGCAGAAAAAGAGGCACATGACGACAGCCCGTTACTACAGGCCGGGAAGCAAATCACTACTGGTTATGGAACCTGCCTCAAGATTACTGATGTATGCCTCTATGACCATCCTTCTCCTGAACCTCTTCCTGTGGCCCCTGATTCTGGCGATCTTCGGAGTCCGGCTTTTAATGCAGGTTATTGTTCTTCTTCTTGCCGGTAAAAAGCTGAATGAAACGGGACTTGTGCTTTTTTCATTAATTTTTGATATCTTTTCGCCTTTAATCAACGGAATTATTTATGTAAGTAATTTCAGGAACAGACCGGGAAAGAATATATGGAAATAGGTAATGGTTTATCGGAAAAGGCAAGGAACGATCTGCTCCTGGTGGAGAAGGCCAAAAACGGCAGTGAGCTTGCCTTTGCCAGCCTGATGAACCGTTACAGGGATTCGATATACTATATGCTTCTGAAGATGGTAAATAATCCGTCTGATGCCGAAGACCTTACTATTGAGGCATTCGGTAAGGCGTTCCGCAATCTCGAATCATTTACGCCTGACTTCGCCTTCAGCACCTGGCTTTTCAAGATTGCCACCAACAACTGCATCGATTTCATAAGGAAGAAGCAGATATCGCCTGCCCCCATCGACCAGTTTCAGGACGATATAGACACGCTGACGGTAAATATACAGTCGGACCTGCCGGATCCCGAAGAGTCGCTTATAAACGATCAGAAGATTGCAGTTCTCAGGGGTATAGTCAACCAGCTCAAGCCGAGGTACAGAACACTTATTGAACTCAGGTACTACAAGGAATACTCATACGAAGAGATTTCAACGGAACTTAACCTTCCGATCGGAACGGTGAAAGCCCAGCTCTACAGGGCAAAATCCCTGCTCTATAACATCTTTACGAAAACGGGCAACAGGTAGTGCCAGAGATTATCCTCAGATATTTCCCGGAACTTTCAGAAGATAAGGTTGAGAAGATTTCCGCTCTGAAAGAGATTTACCACGGGTGGAATGAAAGGATTAATGTGATATCACGGAAAGATTTCGGGAATTTCGATTTGCACCATGTTCTCCATTCGCTGGCCATTGCCAGAGTAATCACATTCCTTCCCGGCACCACCATACTGGATGTGGGAACCGGAGGTGGATTTCCCGGAATACCTCTTGCCATTCTCTTCCCCGGGGCAAGGTTTACCCTTCTCGACTCGGTCGCTAAAAAGATAATGGTGGCCGGTGATGTCATAGAACAGCTTGGTCTGAAAAATGTTACAGCTGTCAGAAAAAGGGCTGAGGACGAAAAGGGCAAATATGATTTTGTAACCGGCAGGGCTGTCACCAGCTTCCCTGCATTTGTGAAGATGACAATGAAAAACGTCGCTCCTGCCGGGAAAAACAGTCTCAGAAACGGTATTATCTGCCTGAAAGGAGGTGACCTCGAGTCTGAACTGGCACCGTTCAGAACAAGGATAACCCTTTATAATATAATCGATTTCTTCAGCGATCCATGGTTTGAAACGAAAAAGGTAGTCTATCTGCCGGCCTGAATTAAAAAAAATCAGTCTCCGGGACCGGCAATTCAAAAAAACACTATATTTGCGGTCTCAAAAACAGAATTATACAGGCAATTAAACAATCAATAAAATGAAGAGGACATTTCAGCCATCGAGAAGGAAGAGAGCGAACAAGCATGGTTTCAGGGAAAGGATGTCCACACC
>CAYRQY010000164.1:0-6011 GCA_964426435.1 uncultured Rikenellaceae bacterium
TATCTTATCTGTTTAAAAGAGCAACACATCTGTCTATTTCCCGCACCAGTTCCGTTATTTTCTTCTTCGCCTCATCAGCGCTCTCCCCCTCTCCCAACAACGCACCTGATATTTTAACTCTTTCGTATTTTGTTTCCAACTCTTTTATCTTCTCATCCCGCTCCCAGAGCATTCTTTCCAGTGTCTGGTTCCGGTTATTAATCTCTTCATATCCGGTCCTGAGCCTGCTGTATCTGTTTAACAAATCATCGAGCTTTCTGTTCAGTAAAATAAGCTCTTCGTAAGCGGGGCCGGACATAAAAAATTATTTAGTACAAATTTAATATACTTAACGATATTTTCAAAAATTTAACATAAATAGTTTGGCTGAACGAGCCATATGCATAGTTTTGCAGATTTGCAAACCGAACGTTCAGCATTATGCTAAATATCTGGATACTCATTATTTTCACATACCTTCTGAGTCTGTCTGACGAGACAACAAAAATCCCTTCACTTTTCATTTCCCCGGTAAAAATACCAATAGCACTATCAGCAAATTTCGGAGAGCTCAGAAACGACCATTTCCATTCAGGTATTGATTTGAAGACACAGGGTGTTATCGGTAAGGAGATCGTTGCAGCTGCGTCGGGATATGTATACAGGATCAGCGTAGCACCGGGCGGATTTGGAAAAGCACTCTATTTAAGGCATCCGTCAACAGGCTATTCAACAGTGTATGCGCATCTTGACAGGTTTGCCCCTGAAATTGAAGAGTATGTGGTCTCACGTCAGTATGAAGAAAGGAGCTTCCAGGTAAACCTCTTTCCGCCCCGCGACAGGTTTCATTTCCGTCAGGGAGACCTGATAGCCTGGTCTGGCAACACGGGAAGCTCTTCCGGCCCTCACCTCCATTATGAGATCAGAAAGTCGGAAAACGAGACACCTGTCAATCCGCTGCTCTTCGAGTTTGGTATTGAAGATAATATTGAGCCTATCATCGAGATGCTTGCAATTTATCCTGTTGGCAGGAACACGCTCATCAATAACCAGAACAGATCAAGAAAAATAAAAGTCGCAGGAGGACACGGCAATTATTACATACCCTCCGACAATGTAATCAGGATCAATGGTCCTGCAGGATTCGGAATAAAGACGTACGACCTGCTTAATAACAGTTTCAACAAATGCGGTCCCTATTCAATCGAACTGATTATAGATTCCGTACAGGTTTACCATTACAGGATGGATGCGTTTTCATTTGCAGAGACTCGTTACATAAACAGCCATATTGATTATGAGACGTATATAAGGGAAAAAACCCATTACCACCGCACCTATATTCTTCCCAACGACAACCTGAGTGTTTATCAGCACTCTGTTAACCGCGGCGTCTTTGATTTCAAAGACGGTAAGACCCATCGCATTGATATTATTGTAAGCGACCTCCATAACAACAGATCGGTTCTCAGTTTCAGGGTGATCGCCGGGACAGGCCTCACATCAGGTCCTGCTTCTGCAGCCGGCAGCGACGCTATTGTAATGCCATACTCGAGGAACAACAAATACGCAAACAGGAATGTTACGGTCAGCATCCCTGCAGGAGCGCTGTACGACACCCTCTTTTTCAACTATGGCAGGAGAACCGGCACCCCGGAGATGTATTCGGAGATTCATCAGATTCACAACAGATTTGTACCGTTGCACAGAGCCTATTCGCTTTCGATAAGGCCCTCCAGGGTACCGGAAGGAAAGGAATCAAAGCTTCTCATAGTTCAGCAGGGTGACGACAACAGGAGAGTCCCGCTGAGTACGCGATGGGAAGGCGGATATGTTCATGCCCAGCCAAACAGCTTCGGCAGTTTTTATGTGGGAATTGACACGGTTCCGCCTCTCATAACACCTGTAGGACTGACCCAGGGGATCAACCTGACAGGAAGACGCGAGATAAGAATCAGGATCTCTGACAACCTTTCGGGAATCAGGTCGTATGAACCGCTGATCGATGGGAAATGGATGCTGTTCGAATATGATCAGAAGAACAATGTCCTGATACACAGATTTGATCCTCAAAGAATTGAAAAGGGAACAACGCACACCCTAACCCTGAAGGTAACTGATAATAAAGACAATTTCAGTATCTACAACTGCGATTTCACCTGGTAAACAGGAGGTTCAAGGTTCAAGGCTTTGCCCGCCGAAGCGAAAGCGAAGGTGGGTTCAAGGTTCAAGGCTTTGCCCGCCGAAGCGAAAGCGAAGGTGGGTTCAAGGTTACTGGTATATTCTGGCAGGGTAAATTCCTTTCCTGATCATCTTTTTGATATTCTCCACAACGTGGGGTTTGTCTTCCCGGTAAGTAACCCCGAACCACCGTTCGTTGCTCATCAGTATCTGTATTGTTATCTCACGGTTCTTTACGAACTTGTCGACCGAGGTGGGTATATCAAGCTCTGATTTAAGGTCCATTCCGTAATTGTTGATAAAGTTACGGAACTCCTTTCCAAGGAATTCATAGCATGAGGGTTTAAATCCCCAGAGATTCATCGAAACTATCTCATTGCCGGTAAAAATCAGAGGGTCTCCGTCGGTGCCCGGGGCCTCTGCTCCGGTGCCTGTCTTTTCAATCTGCTTAACCTCGGCAATATCCACAAGGAAGCCGTCCTGATCGACCTTACAGACTCCCCTGTTTACATGTCCGTGATCGGAAAGGGTATTTCCCAGTTTATACCCGACTATGCAGTAGTTGGTTTCATTTGTGTCGCTGACAAGGAAATCCCTGAGGATCTTAAATGATTCAACACCATAATAATCGTCTGCATTTATCACACCGAAGGGTTCCCTGATCTTCTCCCTTGTCACAAGTATCGCATGGCTTGTACCCCAGGGCTTTGATCTTTCAGGAGATACGACAACTCCTTCGGGAAGATTGGTTATTTCCTGAAAAACATAATCAACTTCAATTTTTCCTCCGAGCCTTTCGATAAACCTCTCCCGTACCTGTTCCTCCAGGTCACGCCTTATCACAAAGACTATTTTTCCAAAGCCTGCCCGGATTGCATCGTAGATTGAATAATCGATTATTGTTTCACCCGATGGTCCTACTTCGTCAAGCTGTTTGTTTCCACCGTAACGGGAGCCCATTCCGGCTGCCAGAACTAAAAGTGTTGGTTTCATGATCAACGAGATTTTAAAAAGCAATAATAAAGAAAATATTGTTACTTTTATTTATCGATTGAAAAAAAGAGTGGCAAAGTTCATACTTGAAATATGTGTTGATTCGGTTGAGTCGGCGGTAAATGCCCAGAGTGCCGGAGCTGACCGCATAGAGTTATGCGCCGGACTGATTGAAGGCGGAACCACTCCGTCTTACGGAACTATACTTGCTGCCCGGCACAACCTCGATATAGGGCTTCATGTCATCATCAGGCCAAGGGGAGGCGATTTTCTCTATTCAGGTTCAGAATATGATATAATGAGAAGAGACGTTGAGATATGCGGAGAGTGCGGTGCTGATGCTGTTGTGCTTGGACTTTTGCACGCCGACGGAAACATTGATCTTGACAGGACTGCGATGCTTGTTGAGTATGCCTCTCCGATGCATGTTACATTCCACCGCGCCTTTGACATGTGCCGCGATCCCGTGCAGGGGCTGGAGGATATTATAGCAGCGGGAGCTGACAGACTCCTTACCTCAGGACAGAAGAACAGTGCAATCGACGGGGTTTCGCTAATACACCAGCTTGTTATGCAGGGTGGAGAAAGAATTATCATTATGCCTGGCGGGGGTATAACCGAGCATAATGTGGAAGGGCTGGTAAAGGCAACCCACGCACGCGAAATCCATCTTACGGCAAGAAGCGGGATAGAAAGCAGCATGATCTTCAGGCAGGCAGGAATCTCAATGGGAGGCATAAGCAATGTCCCTGAGTTTACAAGAAAGATCGCCGATCCTGAGCGGATAAAAAGCGTGATAAAAATCCTCAACATGATTTAATTCCCTTTGAAATTGTTCCGGGGTTTTTAACTTTGCAGGGGCGCAGAGGTGCAGAGGTGCAGAGGCGAAGAGGTGAAGGGGTGAAGGGGCGAAGGGGTGAAGGGGTGAAGGGGTGAAGAGGCGAAGAGGCGAAGAGGTGAATGGGCGAAGAGGTGAAGGGGCGAAGGGGTGATAAATCAGTATATAAACAATAAATTAATGATATGAGAAGATTTTTATTATTTGTTCTGGCTTTGTCGGTTTCGTGTCTGATAGCAGATCATGATCTGAAGGCATGCACTAATTTCCTTGTTACAAAAGGTGCCTCGAAGGATGGCTCTGTAATGATAACCTATTCTGCCGATTCACATGTGCTGTATGGCGAGCTTTACTACTGGCCTGCCCGCAAATGGCCTGCAGGTTCGATGGTTGATGTTTATGAATGGGATACCGGCAAGTTCCTTGGTCGCATTCCCCAGGCTTCAGTAACATATACGGTTGTCGGGAACATAAATCAGCACCAGCTGGCCATCGGGGAGACTACCTTCGGGGGAAGGCCTGAACTGGCCGATTCAACAGGAATAATTGATTACGGTTCTCTTATCTATCTGACGCTTCAGAGGGCGAAAAATGCGAGGGAGGCTATCCACACCTTTTCGTCGCTGCTTACGGAATGGGGATATGCCAGCTCCGGGGAATCATTCTCGATTGCCGACAAGGATGAAGCATGGATACTGGAACTTATTGGCAAAGGTCACGGAAAGAAAGGAGCAGTCTGGGTTGCCAGGCGCATCCCCGACGGATATATATCAGGTCATGCAAATCACCCCAGGATAACAACATTTCCCCTTGCAGACGGTGTAAGATCAATAACCTCGAAAGATATTGACAAGATATTCAATCCGGAAGTAGAAACAGTTTATGCTTACGATGTAATTGAGATTGCCAGGGAATATGGATGGTTCAAAGGGGCTGACGGCGATTTCAGTTTCAGCGACGTGTATGCTCCCCTCGATTTTGGCGGTGCCAGATTCTGCGAGGCAAGAGTATGGTCGGGATTCAACAAGGTTAACAGTCAGATGGGGAAATATCTCGATTATGCCATGGGTGAGAACCTGTCGAACAGGATGCCTCTGTGGATAAGGCCGGATAACAAACTCAGTCTCAAGGATGTTATGGGTATGATGAGGGATTACTATCAGAATACACCCATGGATATGACCAAGGATGTCGGTGCCGGTCCCTATGGCAGTACAGTAAGATGGAGGCCTATGACATGGAAAGTTGATGGTGTGGACTACATTCACGAAAGAGCCATCTCGACACAGCAGTGCGGCTTCTCATTTGTATCGCAGAGCCGCTCATGGCTGCCCGATCCCGTTGGCGGGATTCTCTGGTTCGGGGTTGATGATACCTACTATACGGTTTACACCCCTATGTACTGCGGTATTACCAGGGTACCTGAATCGTTTGCAGTGGGAAACGGAGATATTATGACTTTCAGTGAAACGGCAGGATTCTGGGTTTTCAACCAGGTGACAAATTTTGTGTATACAAGAACCCGCCTGATTATCGATGAATTCCGGAAGAAGCAGGCTGAACTTGAGGACGGATACATAAATGAAACAGCTGCCATAGATAAAACGGCCGCTGAATTATACGGCAAAAAACCGGCCAGGGCTGTTAAGTACCTGACAGACTATTCCGTAAAAGCGGGAAACAATACCGTTGAGAAGTGGAAAGAGTTTTACAGGTTCCTTTTTACAAAATATGTTGACGGTAATGTAAAGGAAGCGAGACCTGTTCCTCCGGGTTATAAATATGTAACACCGAAGGTTACACAGCCTGGTTACGGAGAGGATTGGCTTAGGATCATAGTAAATGATACCGGAGATAAGCTGAAGGCGAAATAAAAGGGTTCAAGGTTCAAGGTTCAAGGTTCAAGGTTCAAAGCTTTTCAAAAACCTGGAACCTGGAACCTGGAACCTGAAATGGATAATCGTCCGGAAAGCTTAAAACTTTTTCATAACGTATTCGGATAATAGAAATTTTATTTCTA
>CAYRQY010000165.1:0-5953 GCA_964426435.1 uncultured Rikenellaceae bacterium
CCGTATTATTGGAGGTATAAAAATAGTCATTTATTTATTACCACAAAGATCACAAAGGCTATCGCTGAGGGACACAAAGGAATACATCAAATTATCTATATTTGTCGGTTAAATGGATTCGATCAGTTGTATGACCAGGGTTACTTTTTTTGATCGTGATTTTGTTCCGCCAGCCGGTCTTACATATTCGGTAATAGCGGCAAACTATGGAGGGAAGTGGGTGTTTGTGAGGCACCGGGGCCGGACCACATGGGAGATACCGGGCGGACATATTGAGCAGGGGGAAACTCCAGATGATGCAGCTGTGCGTGAGCTTGCTGAAGAGACAGGCGCCAGGGATTTCAGCATAGTATGTGTGGCAACCTATGCAGTTGAGAAGAATGGTGGAACAGGTTACGGGAGGCTTTATTATGCCGCTGTTGGGGAAATGGGGGCGGTAAATGACACATGTGAGATCGGGGAGGTAATTCTCTCAGCCAGTCTGCCCGCCAGTCTGACATACCCCGATATTCAGCCACATCTCCACAGAAGGGTTGTTGAATATCTTTCCGAAGTCTGACCGGATCAGATATATTCAAAGCTTACTTTCTTGAGCCATTTCTCCTCCAGCAGCCTTGCAATCCGCTTTACCACTGTCCTGCGAATCTCAAGGTCAACGGGCAGGCTTGGATCCTGATGTGCGATGTTGATCCTCGTCCCGATGATGAAATGGATTTCATCGCACTCCATTATCAGTTTGACGATTTTATCGGCAGGTCCCTTTCCCAGCCTGACGCTGTTATTGTACGACTTAAGTATCACGCTCACTTTCTGGAGAGTTAATATACCTTCGGTGACAAGGTCAATGCCTTCAATGAAACTCTCGGGTGGCAGCTCGGGATCTTCGAAAATGAGCTCATCGACAATTTTCCTGCCCAGCTCCCTTGCAACTATATCGGCTGTTGTGCCGCCCGACAGAATAACCTTGCCCGGGTACTCCTTCACCTTCTGAGCAAGTTCCGTATCCTTCTCTTTCTCGTAGGGCGGACCGGTGCATATAAGCAGTTTCCGGGGCTCCCTGAAATAGATGGCAGCACAGCTGATATCGTCCTTAGCCTTGTAGCCGTCATTCTTATGAGCCATTGTGACTATCTTTCCCGCAAGTGTCATTGCTGAGATCGTGGGCTCATTACGTACAAGAGATGCGGCATATCCGGCAATATTATCCCTTTCCCATCCGAATGGATACTGCTCACTGCCCATTCCGCTCTGCGAAGCACCGTCGGAGCAGAAGATTATCCTGTCCTCCCTGGCCGGGACAAAGGTGCAGTTTCTCAGGATCTTGCCTGCATGTTTGCCCTTTTCGAGGGTGATTTTCTGCCATGACGGGTCATAGATCTGGTTACCCCTCAGGATTATTGTGAGAGGGTTGTCATATTCAAGAATATTTACCCTGCCGGGACTCTCGATATCAATTATGGTAAATGTTGAATAGGCTATTTTTCTCTCGCTGCATACCGGGAGGGTATTCATTATTATTTCGGCTATCCGGTCAACCTCCTTGTGCTCCTGTGTGAAATTAAGCGCCATAGTAGCTGTGAGTGTGGCCAGGATATTCGCTTTCAGACCATGCCCCATGCCATCGGACAATACAGCTATCACCCGGTCCTCCTCCTTCACATAGCGGTAAAGAAAAACATCCCCGCAGATCCTTTCACCGTCGTGATTTCTCTGCTGACTGTTTACCTCGATATAAAAGTCACCCTTCAACCTCAGATTGCTCCTTTATTCGTTTTCCTTCTTCTTTCTGTATGATTCTATGATGGAGTTGAGCATTCTCTCCGTATCGGAGGCACCTTCGCCCAGGAGGAAACCGATCTTCTGAACCATTTCCAGGTTTTTCTCGATAACATCAGTTACCCTGTTTATAACCTCTTCTCCCTGTACTTCAGGAGAATAAAGGTCGCGGATTATGGCTCCGCACATTTTGTTTTTCTTGATGGGGAATATTGAAACATTGAGCATCTTTTCCCCGAACCGGATATCCTTGCTTACAACGGGTTCATCTTCTTTCAGAACAAACGAGAACATGTTATAAACATTGAACGGGAGAAGAGTCCTGAGATCGGCACCTGCAAGACCCGGTATCACATCAGCAATTGCTTCTGCCTCCTCGCCGATAATGTTGATGAAGCTTTTATTGGAGTGGAGGATTTTTAGATTATTGTCAATTATAACAACCCCGGTTGGCAGTTTCTCGAGCATATTGTTCATCATGTCTGATGCTGCCTGGGCGGATTCTTTTTCCCTCAGTGCAAGCTCTTCCGACTCCTTAAGGGCTTTCCGGGCCTCGGTCAGCTTTTTATTGGTCTGCCTGAGAGTCTCAATGTACTGCTGTTTGTTTCTGAGGTTAAAGGTGTGACACATTTCGGGTACGGCAAGTCCTTTCGCCACTGTAACGGCAAAGTCCCTGCACGATCCGTAGCCGCATGCACCGCAGCTTATCTCATTCTCCGGGTCCTCCTTTCCGATAATCTTCAGCACCTCTGCCACAGCCGCTGCCGGAGGTTCGGGGATTCTCTGGTCATTAGGCGTGAACTCCCTGCTGAGATCGAGCTGCAGCCATCTGTCCATGTTCTTCTGCCAGCCGGCTTTGTCAAGCAGGTTGACCCTCTTCTCCGCATACCGGCTTACGAGAGCTCTCCTCCTGAATCGTTCGTTGTGATGGTCCATTCCGGGTCCGAGAAGACAACCGTTGCAGAAGAAAAGGTTGAAATGGTGATGTATAGTGTCAATATACCTGTCGAAATCGTTTATGGCTTCAAGGATATCCTCCTTTCCGGAGGCTGTGATAACACTGCTGGTAACCATATCGCGCTTTATGCCTGCTGCCTGAATGATTCCGGGAGGAAGCGGATATAATGCGCCCCAGTGCCCGTGCGGCGGATCAAACTCCGAATTCTTTACCAGCCTTTCCTGTATTCCCTCTTCGCTGAAAAGCTCACGCAATTCTATGAAAGTCAGAACTGCATCGATCAGCTTGCCGTTTTTGTACTGTAATGCTTCATCCTTTGTGTCGATGCAAGGACCAATGTAAACTATGGCAATATCCTCACTGTAAAGTTCCTTAACCACCATCGCCGTTGCCACCATGGGCGATACCAGGGGAGCAAGGTTTGGCACCAGTTCGGGGTGGTATTTCTCTATCAGCTTAACAATGGCCGGGCAGTTGGCAGTGATATAGTATTTACCCTGGGCCTGGCTGAACAGGTCTGCATATCTGGCAGCAACAAGATCAACCCCGAACGAATTCTCATGAACATAATCAAATCCAAGCTGCCGGATCATGCTGACGAACTTGCGGTAATCGGTTATATCGTCAAATTCGCTGGCAATGCTGGGAGCAATCAGTGCCGCTTTTTTTCTGCTGCCAGACAGAACAGACCTTGTAGTCTCTTTTGAATCACGGAATTTTATTGCACGGGGAGTGCAGTTCACAAAACACAACCCGCACCCGATACATCTCTCCGGCACTATGCGGGGATGCTCCTTCTGGGGCTTTACCTCAATGGCATTTACGGGACAGACACGCACGCATGAATATGAATTCCTGCATTTATCATCATCAATGTAAACTACCGGCTTCATGTGTGTCATTCAGGTAACGGTTAAGTATTATTATCTGACATTGCCTAGTTCTTTGTCGAGAATCTCCTCAATGTTGGAGAGAGTCACCTCCCCGTAAGTCCTTTCGTTTACTTTCAGGTTCGGGCCTTTACTGCAATTACCCATACAGCGCGATCCCCGGAAATTAACCCTGTCGTCGAGATGGTTCTTTTTAAGATAATCCCTTATGAACGAGATAATATCCTTGTTACCTCTCGAGAAACAGGAACTTCCCAGGCATATCTGCATCTCAGATGTGCGGGCCATGATTCTTTCTGTTCATTAATAAACACTCAGTCCAAAGGTAATAATATTTTCTTTCCAAACCCGGTATCAACCTTAACGTGAAGATTGAATAGAAACCAGCTATTTTATCTATGTCACGAAATGATATATTGCATAATAAGAATATTCCGAATGTCTTGTTTCTGCATAATTCACAATATATCAACTATATGGCATGAGCGACAATTTTATTGTTGGTTCTTAATTATTGTTAATTTCTGAACATTGTTATTTTATTAACAATAAAATATGTATATTTGTATAATTGTGTTGAAGTAATACTAATCTGAGAATTGGCTAAAGGTGGAAACAGAAAAAATACTTGAAAAGTTCAAGCCTGCAAAACGGGAAGATCTGATAAGGATCCTGCAACAGATCCAGGAGTCAGAAGGTTACCTTTCGGAGGATGCCATAGTGCAGACAGGAAAATCTCTGGGACTCAGCACTACCAAGATCTACGGGCTGGCTACCTTTTATGATGAGTTCAGGTTTCTGCCCGCAGGAAAGATCCATATAAGGATATGCAACGGTACATCCTGCTATCTGAACGGATCGGGAGGATTAATCAGCAGGATAAGGGAGATAACCGGAATTGAGCCAGGTCAGACGACCCGCGACGGTATTTTGAGCTATGAGCTGGTCTCATGCATGGGAGGCTGCGTTAATGGGCCGCTGATACTTGTGAATGGTGAGTATCTGACCCATATCAGGCCCGATCAGATACCTGATATTGTGAGCAGGCTGAAATATTTAACCGGGAATGAGTAAATGGAAGATCTAAAGAGTTTTCTGAAGTCGAAGGTCTTATTGTACGAATCGGATACGCTCCATTCCGATACGGAAAGGCAACTTGAGCTTATACGCAGGGAAAAGATAAGCAATCCGGTTATAAATGTATCTTCGGGTACAAGCAGCATTATTGCGGGATCTGAGAAAACATTCAGTGCTGTGCTGTCGTACATTGACGAGAACAATCCTGAAGCAACTGCTGTCAGGACAGGTTGTTACGGGCCTTCCGGTTACGAACCCATGCTTTGTATCCAGCTTCCCGGAAAGAACAAGCTGTTTTTCAGGAATATCACAGAGGAGAAGGTCGAACCTCTCCTTAACGGGGTCTTTCATAACGATATATCTGATGAGGACCTTGTGGGACAGTCGGGATCGAAGGGTTTTGAGGTTTGGCCGGGGATATCCTTTATCGACGAACTTCCATATTTTGCCGTACAGAAAAGGGTCGTGCTCGCCAATTGCGGATGCTATGATCCTGAGAGCATTGAGGAGTATATAGCCCGCGGGGGATATCGTACCTATGTTAAAACAATCAGGAACTACACCCTCGAGGAGGTTTGCGACATAGTGGAGAGGAGCGGCCTCAGGGGACGCAGTGGTGGTGGTTATCCGACCGGACTTAAATGGAAGCATGCGCTTAACACCCCGTCAAGCGCGCGTTATCTGATATGCAATGCGAAAGAGAGCGATCCGGGCGCATTTACAGACAGAACAATCCTGGAGGGTGATCCGCACAGGCTGGTTGAGGGTATAGCAATTGCCTCCTACGCAGCGGGAGCCTCCAATGCCTTCGTTTTTATGAGGAGGGGATCGGACCATGCCAGAAGGAGGCTGCAGAACGCAATAGATCAGGCCAGGGACTACGGCCTGCTCGGACATAACATATTCTCGGGAGGTTTTAACCTCGATATAACCATCCGTACAGAGCCCGGGGCATTCGTATGTGGTGAGGAAACAGCTCTTATTGCTTCACTTGAGGGACGAAGGGGAATGCCGCAGACCAAACCACCCTATCCCGCTACTTACGGATTGTTCGGAAAACCGACGGTGATCAATAATGTTGAAACGCTGATGAATGTACCGCTGATCATGCAGAACGGTCCCGAATGGTTCCGTTCCATGGGAACCGGTAACAGCCCTGGCACGAAGGTATTCGCCCTTGCCGGGAAAGGCAGGATGGCGGGTGTGGTGGAGGTTGAGATGGGGACGTCGCTGAAAACAATTGTTGAGGATA
>CAYRQY010000166.1:0-5945 GCA_964426435.1 uncultured Rikenellaceae bacterium
GGATCTATGATCATTGAGCACCCGTTCTTAAGCTGATCGTCGTCCATCCCGATGGGATTGGAGAACACAACATACACACCGTTATCAAAAGCACGTGCGGGCAGCCATTTCATTAGCCACTCCCTTCCCTTGGGACCATCAAACTCAGCCCTGACAGCATCAGGGTCTTTCTCCCTGTTTTGCCAGAGCTCCATGTCAAAGAAGCCTGCTCCCGGACGGGGTGAAGGAGTCCCCATTGTAACATGCGGCATGAAAATGATGTTGGCACCCAGAAGGGTTGTAGCTCTCACGTTCTCTATTATATTATTGTCGTAGCAGATAAGTATTCCGCACTTCCAGCCGCCGAGCTCAAAAAGGGTGTACCCGTTACCGGGAGTAATGTCAGGGTGTATGAAGGGATGCAGTTTTCGGTGCCTTGCAACGAGGCCATCTCTGTCGACGCAGACATAAGCCTTGTAGACCTTGTTGTCAGCATCCTTCTCGAAGAGTCCTGCCAGTATTGCAATATTGTATTTCCGGGCCAGCCGGACCAGAGTTTTTACTGAAGCCCCTTCAGGGACATATTCTGCAAGGTCAAGCAGTTGCTTCCCGGTAAGGTTACGGACAAATGTATAACCTGTTACAGAGGACTCGTGAAAGGCAATTGCCTGTGAACCAAGGCTGGCAGCTTCCTCAGTCAGCTTTTCAATCACTGAAAGGTTATACTCCTTGTCGCCGCTCCTGTTCTCGAACTGCGCTGTAGAGATCCTGATGTTTTCCATAATAAAAAAAATAAAGGCCGGCATTTTGTGGCCGGCCTTCAATTTAGTAAAAAGTTTCTAAAAATGTTCTCTTTCCACGTAATGTGTATGGAGCAGTTCATGAGCCTTATGGCTGTTGGGTTTACCCAGGAACTCTTTGTAAAGTGCTATCACGTCGGGATTTTCGTGTGATTTACGCAGCACCATGTGTTCATCTTCAGAGTATATAGCCTCAATTCGTTTTTGTCTGATGTCCTGGCTCGTGGGTATTGGTTGCCCGCCTCCTCCGATACATCCTCCCGGGCATGCCATTATCTCAATGAAATGGTAGGGAGCTTTGCCCTCGCGGACAAGCTTCATAATCTTGTTTGCATTTGTAAGGCCGTGGGCTATTGCTGTTTTCAGTTCAGCTCCCTCTAGGAATTTCCAGTCGTCGGTACAACCTTCGATCTTGATCGTTGCCTCCTTTACTCCTTCCATACCACGCACTGGAGTGATGTTCAGGTTGTTAAAAGGAACTTCCCGGCCAGTGACTATTTCGTAAGCCGTACGCAGTGCAGCTTCCATTACACCTCCGGTGGCCCCGAAAATTACGGCCGCACCCGTTGAATCGCCCATTATTGAGTCATAATGCGATGATTCAAGATTCCGGAAGTCAATACCTGCCTGCTTGATCATCACTGCCAGTTCACGGGTGGTAAGTACATAGTCGATGTCCTTGTACCCGCTGTCGCGCATTTCCGGCCTGTCAGCTTCATACTTCTTAGCTGTGCAGGGCATCACTGATATCGATACAATCTTTGAGGGATCTATCTTCCTTTTCTGTGCATAATATGTTTTGGCAAGGGCCCCGAACATCTGCTGCGGCGATTTGCATGTTGAGAGGTTCGGCAGGAACTCAGGATACTTGTGTTCAATGAACTTAATCCAGCCAGGTGAGCAGGAAGTGAACATTGGTATCTGTGTTTTGGTATCACCGTCAACCAGCACTTTCTTCAGTCTGGTCAGGAGTTCAGTTCCTTCCTCCATGATGGTGAGGTCGGCGCTGAAGTCGGTATCGAGAATCGAGTCAAAACCAAGCTGGCGCAGGGCTGTAACCATTTTACCCGTCACTCTCTCACCCGGGTCGTAGCCAAGGTCCTCTCCAAGGGCTACCCTTACAGCCGGGGCTGTCTGAACAACCACATGTTTTTCGGGATCGTAGATTGCATCCCATACATAGTCGATGTAGGTCTTTTCGACGAGAGCGCCGGTCGGACAACGGTTGACGCACTGACCGCAGTTTGTGCAAACAACGTGGCTCATCGGCCTGTCGTGGAATGATGAAATTTTCTGGTGTGATCCTTTGTTTGCGACTGCAATTGCCGATATATACTGCAATTCAGAGCATGTTCTCACACAACGCTGACACCTGATGCATTTGCTGTCATCCTTTATAAACGATGGCGACGACCTGTCTATCTCATATGGATGGTCTTCAACAATATCAAGGAATATTGTATCGCCGAATGCAAATTCATTGGCCAGGGCCTGCAGTTCGCATTTTGTATTCTTGTAGCATTTTGTACAGTCGGACCTGTGTTCTGAAAGGAGAAGTTCTACCACATGCTTTCTTGCATTCCTTACCTTCAGGGTATTGGTATTGATATCCATCCCTTCGGAAACGGGCATTGCGCAGGCAGCTATAAGGGTTCTTGCTCCTTTCTGCTCGACAAGGCATACACGGCAGTTACCTGCCACACACAGATCGGGGTGATTACATAATGTAGGTATATTGATGTTCAGTTTCTTCGCGGCATCGAGAACTGTTGTTCCTGCCGGGACAGAGACCTTATGGTCATTGATAGTCAGATTTATCATAGTTTTCTTGATTTTCAATTATTGTATTAATAGATGATCTCCTCCCTGAAGTTTTCGACGATGGTCCGGAAAGCATTCCCGACTGATTGTCCCAGTCCGCACTTGGAAGCCACCTTCATTGTATCTGCAAGCTTGATAAGCTCATTGAGGTAAGTTGATTTAACATCACCTTTCTTGACTTTCTGAACACCTTTCAGCAGTTGCTGACAACCAACCCTGCAGGGGGTGCACTGGCCGCATGACTCTTCCGCGAAAAAATCCAGGTAGTTATGGAGAACATTATACATAGACCGCGAGCTGTTGAAGAGTTTCATTGAGCCTCCTGTGGGAGTTCCTTCAAAGCCTATTATCGTTTCATTGAATTTCTTTCTCGGCACACAGAAGCCCGATGCACCTCCAACCTGTACCGCTTTGGTGTCGCCGTCGCCGAACTCGTTAACGAACTGCTGTACCGTCATTCCCAGCTCAAGTTCAAAGATGCCCGGTGTTGGCGTGTCACCCGAAACGGAGAAAACCTTTGATCCCCTGGAGTCTTTTGTCCCGAGCTGGTTGTAGGCTTTTGAGCCGTGCTTGATAATTTCCACCACGGTCACAAGCGTTTCAACGTTATTTATGGATGTAGGCTTATAAAAGACACCTGAAGTGGTGGGATAAGGTGGCTTGTTTCTGGGTTCGCCCCTGTCGCCCTGGATAGATTCAAAAAGAGCACTCTCCTCGCCGCATATGTATGCGCCGCTGCCCATACAGTATCTGATCCTGAAATCGTATCCTATCTCGTCAATCATTTTGTGAAACTCTTCCAGTTCCCTCATAAGCTGAGGAATCAGGAACTTATACTCACCCCTGAGGTATACTATCCCGTTACGTGCCCCAATGGCCTTGCTGGCGATAGCCATGCCTCCGTAAACCTTGTATGACACTCTGTCGAGGATCTCCCGATCCTTAAAAGTACCAGGCTCTCCTTCATCGGCGTTGCATACAATATATTTCTCCGGCTCTTTCTCTGCAGCAGTATATTTCCATTTCAGCCCCGTCGGGAATCCTGCTCCTCCGCGGCCTTTCAGACCCGACTCCAGTACTTCCTGAATGATCTCTTCATTTGTCATCCTGAAGGCCTTTGTAAGAACCTCCCTCGGATCAATCTTTTCAAAAATAAGGTCAACCTTATTCAGTCCGGTATTATTTTTCATTATAACCTGGTATTTTATTTATGCATATAACCCTTTATGATCTCAACCACTTTTTCGGTTGTCAGCTCAGTGTACGGCATCTCATTGATCAGAATAGCCGGAGCTTTATGGCACCACCCTATGCAGTTGGACTCCAGAAGACTGAACATCCTGTCAGAGGTAGTTTCTCCAACTTTTATCTTAAGCATGTCTTCGATGGTTTCAATAATCTCTCCTTTTCCTTTCATTGAGCATGTTATTGTTTTGCAGACTCTTATCACATACTTCCCCCTTACCTGCGTGTCGAGAAACGTATAGAACGAAGCGGTTCCGTAAACTTCAGCAGCAGAGATGTCCAATTCTTTTGCCACCTCGACCATAGCCTCATCGTTCAGGTAACTGTACTTCTCAACAATCCCCTGCAAGATTGGCATAAGGCTCTCCCGCTTGCGGCCATGCTTCTCGGTCAGGTCCTTAACCAGATTTCCTACTTGATACATATCTATTTATTTTTTAAGTAATTAAGTATTGTTTTGTATATAATATCCTGTTTTTTAAGCGCTGTTAAAATAATAACAATAGTTTGGTAAAAAAAAATACATAAGTCATAGTTCGTTATTTAGAATGAGTCTAAATAAGAATTGCGGAATGCGGAATGCGGAATGCGGAATGCGGATTTTTTATTAGCTTTATGTGAAATTGCTGTTTCTTGAGTTCCATGCTGAGAATAAGAAAAATCACGAATCCGTTTCTGGCTTCAAACCTTAGGGCTATGGAACAGGTGAAGATTATCATCCGGCAACAGTTCCCGGATCTGATAAAGGATAAGGTTGACATTCTGGACGAACAGCTTGTTAATCCGCTGAAATATAAATACCAGACCTTTCTTCTTCTCGCCGAGAATATTCACGAGTCGATCCTTGGATTTGCGCTTCTGAAATATATGCCTGATCGTAAGTTTTGCTACCTTGATTTTATTGCCGCATCGCCTGGCAGGACTTCTTCAGGCGTGGGTGGTGCGCTTTACCAGAGGGTACGTGAAGAATCAGAAGCGCTGGGGGCTGAAGGACTGTTTTTTGAATCTCTTCCCGACGATCCCGCGCTGTGCAGAAACCAGGAGTTTCTGGAGCAGAACAGAAAAAGGCTTGCCTTTTACGAAAGATTCGGGGCAAGGCCATTGATAAACACCTCTTACGAAACCCCGGTAAAGCAGGGTGACGATTGTCCTCCATACCTCGTTTTTGATGGTCTGGGGGTAAATAAAAATCTCTCAAATGAATACATCCGCAGGGCTGTAAGGGCGATACTGGAAAGGATATATGGTAATTACTGCTCGGAGAGCTATATCAGTATGGTTGAGGAGAGTATAAAGGATGATCCTGTTTTATTGCGGCCACTCCGGTATCATAAAAGGATGACGTCAAAGGCAAGCCGGACAGAACTGCCGGAAAGGAAGAAGATCTTCCTTATTATAAACGACAGGCATTCCATACATCACATACATCAGCGCGGTTACGTCGAATCACCGGTGAGGATCCCTTCTGTGAAGGCAGAGCTTGATCGCCTTGGAATTTTCCGTCCTGGTAAGATTGTGAAATTCTCTGAAAAATATATCCTTGATGTGCATGCCCGGAGCTATTTTGAATATTTTAAGAAGGTATGTGCTGACCTTCCTCCGGGCAAATCGGTCTACCCCTATGTATTCCCGATACGTAACGCCACAAGGCCGCCTAAGGATCTCTCGGTCAGAGCAGGATACTATTGCATCGATTCCTTTACACCTCTCAACAGGAATGCTTTTCTGGCAGCACGCACTGGGGTCGACTGTACACTTACCGCTGCTACAGAAATATTGTCAGACACAAAAGCAGCATATGTTCTGACCCGGCCTCCCGGCCATCATGCTGAGAAATTCGTTTTCGGGGGATTCTGTTACTTCAACAACTGTGCAATAGCGGCAAATTTCCTGAGCCATTACGGAAATGTGGCTATTCTTGACATTGATTATCACCACGGGAACGGACAACAGCAGATCTTCTATACGAGGGATGATGTTCTGACTATTTCAATTCACGGGCATCCCTCCTTTGCCTATCCCTATTTCTCAGGATTCAGGGAAGAGAAAGGTGAAGCTGCAGGATACGGATTCAACTTAAATTTTCCCCTTGCTGAAAAT
>CAYRQY010000167.1:0-5911 GCA_964426435.1 uncultured Rikenellaceae bacterium
TTCCTGTATGGTGATTTTTGCACCTTTAAAAGTCATGGCCGAGCTCCGTGAGATAACGAAAAGGTCATCAATATATGAAAGGTCCGTTATGATCTCTTCTGTCAACCCGTCGCTGAAATACTCCTGATCGGGATCAGGGCTTATATTCTCAAAAGGAAGAACAATTATTGATTTTTCCCTCTTCAGGGTTCCTGCTTCTGATGGTTTTTCATCAGCGATGACCTGGTCTCCTCCCCTTTTTAATCCTCCGATAATTTCCTTTATGGCATTAGCTGTTTTGTTGATCTGGAGCCTGTATTTTGTATTGTTTAAATTCTTTCTGTCATCATCATCGGCTGTGAGCGGCTTGTTTACACCGGGCTCTTTATAAACGAATTCGATTCCCCGGAGCGCTCCTCCCAGCACCGATTCACATAGTCTCAGATCATCATTATCCAGGTCGTGGATACGGACGGGCAGAACCCGGCTTGCAACATTCCCGCCTGACAGCTTCACCTTCAGTCCAAGCGGGTCTTTCCCGGCAAGATCAATAAAAGCTTTAAATTCGTGCTCCCATGCAAATGATTTCGGATCACAATAGGTGCGGGAGATGACCGGAATGAGTATCAGCGATTTCAGTTTGCCTTCCAGCGAGGCTCCCACATCATGATTCTCCAGAAGCCCGTCATGTGGATTGATGTCAAAATAGAGGCTTATCTCCTCCTTGAAAGTGGTTTCTAATTCGGTTTTCAGAGCCTTGACAAATTGACTTACCCAACCGTCTTTACTTGACTGCCTGCCGGAGCTAAGCGAAGGCAGGTTGTCCTTCTGGCGGTAACTAATGAAGATGTCATATTCATATCTTGTAATCAGGCTTGCCATAGTACCTGTTCAATTGGATAAAACTATGAAATTAATGAATGTAAGGCAAAATTATTTATCCAGGTGAATTAAAATATTTTTTGTTATATTAACAGTCTGAAACCTGAAAAAGCATTATTGTAACCAATATGCACTTTATTAATTCCGGCCAACTTTAAATTCTTACCCCTATGAAAAAGAAACCTTTAGTTCTGATTCACTTATCATTGATAAGTGTTATTTTTCTATTGCTGGCCACAGGCTGCAAAAAAGATGATGACGGAACAAGTGTAACTGATATTGATGGTAATAAATATCACACCGTCACCATCGGTACACAGACGTGGCTGAAAGAAAACCTGAAAACCACCAGGCTAAATGATGGCACTCCTCTATTAAATGAGATAGGAGATGCAGCATGGGAAGCAATGACGACCTACGGATATTGCTGGTACGATAACGATGCCGCAGTAAAAGGAAAAACCTACGGGGCACTATATAACTTTGCTGTGGCAAACTCCGGAAAAATCTGTCCTTCTGGCTGGCACGTGCCAACCAGCGCTGAATGGACTGTTTTAAAAAATTATGTTGGAAATGATGATGATGCGGGCGGTAAGCTGAAAGAGGCAGGCACTAGTCATTGGAACAGTCCTAACACAGGTGCAACCGATGATTATGGTTTTGCGGCGCTTGCGGCCGGCCAAAGGTATGAAGACGGACCATATATCTATCTTGGAAAAAACTGTAACTTCTGGACGACAACAATAGGGCCAGGTACCAATCCCTATGGTATTCGCTTATATCATGATGGAGCAGATTACCACATGAGTGAATTTCACAGGAACAGAGGTTTGTCTATCCGTTGTATTAAAAATTAGAGCAGGTCTCATCTGGCAAGCAGACTTCTGACAGTCTGATTGGCCGCATAATCGAGGGCTGTCTTTCCGCTGTTGTCTCTTAGTCCCGGATCGGCCCCTTTGTCGAGAAGCACTCTTACAATCTCCGCATTCCCGTTTTGCGAGGCAAGCATCAGTGCACTTGTCCCGTCGTCGCTCCTCAGGTCGATCCTGGCACCGTTATCGGCAAGCAATCTGACAATTTCCGCATTGCCATTGAGGGAGGCAACCATAAGGTCTGTGAACCTGGCGGTATTATGCGGGTCGAGATGTGCATCTTTCCTAAGCATAAGCTTCACGATAGCTATCCGTCCGGTCTGGATGGCCTTGATAAATGCGGTTGTTTTTTCCGTGTTTTCCATCAAGTTTGGCCCTTTTCCCGCAGAAACCCTTACTGCTTCCAGGTTGCCATCGGGTGATGTGCTAATGAGGGCGGTGAGATGGTCATAATAATCAGAGTCCTGTCCATACTCCCTGTAGAGGGTCCTTCTTATCGCGTCGGCAAACTCCTCCCTGGCATTTATTATTATTGCATTTGTTCCGTCAGAGTCACGTGAATCAGGTCTGGCTCCTCTTCCAAGCAATAACTTGACGGTTTCGGCATGGCCGTTCAGTGATGCAAGAAAGAGGGCGCTTGCGCCATCGTTGCACCTCAGATTAACATCTGCACCCCTGTCGATCAGAAGTTTTACGAAATCGTCATGCCCGTTCATGGCTGCTATCACAAGAGCTGATGCACCTTCCCTGTTTACCTGGTTGGGATCTGCTCCACGGTCAAGCAGTAATCTTGCTATCTCGGTATATCCTCCCAGGGAGGCCTGCATAAGGGCGGTTGTCCGGGTGTTGAAATCCTGAATATCGAGCTTTGCACCATTATCGAGCAGCCGTTTAACAACCTCGGGAAAGCCGAACTGTGATGCGAGCATAAGGGCAGTGTAGCCATCAACAGCCTGCACATTTGTATTTGCTCCATAAGCAAGCAGTTGGTCCACTATCGCTGAATGGCCGTTCTGTGAAGCCATCATAAGTGCGTTGAGTCCGTCAATGGCCTGTAACTCAACATTAAGGCCCCTGTCCAGCAGCATCTTCATTATCCTGGAGTACCCGTTATAGGCAGCATACATCGCTGCGGTTGTCCCATCCAGTGCCTGCAGATTCGGATCGGCTCCCTTCCGGAGCAGTATTCTGGTCATTCTGGGGTAACCGAATACTGATGCATACATTAGCATGCTGCGGTCGTAGACATCTGTATAATTTACGTAATCTATGTTCCGCAGGTACATTGTCGCTGTATTGACCTCTTTGATCTTCATCAGATAAATAATCTGTTCAGCTTCTATCCCCCTTTGTGCCCGTGTTTCACCAACACAAAGCACAAGCATAAAGCCGATAAGGGCTCTGAGCAATAGTGCCCTCTTCTTGCCTGTTTTTAAAGTGCCGGTAATCATTGTTGTATTCATTCTTCTGTTTAACTTCCCATAACTGAAATAATAACAGCCGTGTTCCCATTCTGTTCATAAAGATATGAAAAAAACCTGATGGAGAACAGGTGTCTGTGTCCTGATAAAAGAGAAGCTCTCCTTAATGTGAAACCACTTGAATTCACAAAGGAGAGCCCTCCTGCATGTTAATTTTCAGTCGTAAGCCCGATTAAATTGGGCAATTCGTTAAATCTGCGTCACATAGTCCAGCCAGTCCTGTATTCATAATGCAGAAGATCGTTGGCCTCAGGCAGGTTGGTAAACTGCATCTTATCAGGGTCGTACTCAAGGGTAACATTCCTGTTTGCAGTCAGCACTGCAATATTGCCAAGCATCATCGTTTCCACCAGTTTTGCTGCGTATGAGAAATCGGTCGAGGATTTGGTATTGTTTCTTATAGCATCGATCCATTCAGCATATATTCCGGGTGACCGCGGCAGCCATGGCTTTGGCGGCGTGAAGCTCTCCATTGCCTTTCGCGGTATGAGTTGCGGATTGCTTCCGTAGTCTCCGTGCATCAGCACACCCTTATCGCCAAGGTAAAGAGCTGAGTTCACGCGGGTTCCCGGGTCCATCTCAGGTGGACGAGGGGCACGCAGTCCGCCGTCGAACCATGTTATCTTAACAGGCGGCATATATCCGCGTGAAGGGAATTCATACGTGATAACCTCGGCAAGCGGCCAGAATTCGTTATTAAAGACCGACGAACTTGCCTGTATCCTTGTAGGTATACCCAGGTTAAGCGCCCAGAAGGCATGATCGTAGATATGGGCTCCCATATCACCAAGTGCGCCTGTTCCATAGTCGCGCAGGCCTCTCCAGTTAAAGTGGCATATATCGGGATGATAAGCTTTCATCGGAGCAGGCCCCAGCCAGACGTCCCAGTTCAGTGTCTTGGGAACCGGAATAGCAGAAGGTCGCTGGATATTGCCCTGCGGCCAGATGGGCCTGTTGGTCGAGAGATGAACCTCACGGACCAGTCCGATTGCCCCGCTCTGGATCCATTCATTTATCTGCCTTGCCCCTTCACTGGCATGTCCCTGGTTGCCCATCTGAGTAACGACATCGTATTCCTTTGCTATCTCGGCAAGCTTGCGGCACTCATAAATAGTCTTGCACATTGGTTTTTCGACGTAAATGTGCTTTTTCTCCCTCATGAAAGCTGCAGCTATGGGAGCATGGGTGTGGTCAGGAGTGCCAATCATCACCGCGTCGATCGACGATTTCTCCTTGTCGAGCATCTGACGCCAGTCTGTATAAACCTTTGCTTTCGGATAGCCTTTTATCACATGAGCCGCAAAGCCTGTGTCAACATCGCACAGGGCGTAAATATTGGCCAGCCGTATCGGGTCTCTCTGCTGCTGAGGCTGTTGTTGCTGCCCCTGCGGCATCTGCTGCTGCCTTGCTGCCCTGGCTGCCAGTTCTTCCTTGCTGAGAGGCTGTCCGGTGCTTGTTCTCTGAGGTGCTACAATCGGCACCTCGGGATCGCATAATCCGCGGATGTTGGCTGCTCCTCTTGCTCCAATGCCGATGCCTGCGACATTAACCGTGTCGCTCGGCTGCATAATGCCGTTACCAGGCATTACATGCCTCGGAATAATGGTAAAACCTGCCGTAGCAGCTCCCACTGTTCCCAGAAAAGTCCTCCTGGAAAGATTCCCTGAGCTCTTCCTGATTTTCCTGTTGTCTGAATTCATCTTATTTCCCGGTTTTAATGATTGATTTATTTAAGGTTACCTGTTTATCCCCGTGATTAATATCCCTGCAAGTCACCAAAAGGCCGGCAGGTGGTCGGAACGATCACGGGTAAATTTACATAAAACCGCGAAACAGCCAAATAATGTCCGGGATTTCTGAAAAATTGCCGTAAGACTGATGTCTGTCTATTTTTCCTTGCTGCTCGATGCAAGAAAATAAATCACGTCATTGATTTCCTCCATCTCCTCGACCCTGAACCCGTGAGTCTCGAGATACCTTATGGCATCTTTCCTGCCCATATCGCGCTCAGTCTTTGAATCGAGAAAATTGATCACCTTGCTGAACATTTTTGCAGGCGGGAAGAAGGGGAACCTTGAGCCATTGGTTGATTTGCTGTCGGTGAAACAGCCGATGAACTTTGCCCGGGGAGGCAGAACACGGAAAAGTGTGCTGAGAAAACTTCCAAGATTCTTTACCTGGTTAAGTTTTACTATATTGATAAGAATCCTTACTCCGATAAGATCCCTGTACTCAAAATAATAATGGTGTCTCGGAGAAAGAACCATTATGTCCTTCTCGCAATTAAGCCTCAGATAACTGAGAAAATGATAGAAATCTTCTCCTCCCTCGGCAATAAGGTCGACTATGACAGGATTAGACCGTGCAGATCCGGAAGATAGATTTCTCACGTCAGTGTTGATTTTGTTGGCTCTTCTCTTCGTTGCTTCAGTTTTTTTGTTAACTGAAATATCATCCATTATTCCAGGTATTTATCCAGCACCAAATTAGAACTAAAATATTAAAACGACAAGCGGCGGATGCCCTGATAATGAGCAGGCCAAAATGCTTATCCCGACATAAAATCACAAAAAACAAGCCGAATATTTTAAAAAACCTGTTCTTAACCATCACAGGGAGTCAGTTCGTCAAAAAACTGACAAAATTTACATGATAAATGGAATAATAAGGGCTGCTACATTATGACAACGCACGATA
>CAYRQY010000168.1:0-5885 GCA_964426435.1 uncultured Rikenellaceae bacterium
CTTGAATCAACAGCCGACGGAATACTTGTTGTCGATTCATGCGAGCGAATTGTACAGTATAATCAGAAATTCTCCGAGATGTGGAGGATACCCTCCGGGATACTTGCTTCTGGAGAGGACCAGAAAGCGATTGAATATGTGCTGGAGCAATTGAAATGTCCTGATGATTTTGCGGCGCAGATAAAACAGCTCTACAGGGAGGCGGAGATAATCACCAGCGATCTGCTTGATTTTAAGGATGGCAGGGTATTCGAAAGATATTCCCAGCCACAGAAGATATCGGGCAGGAGTGTCGGACGTGTCTGGAGCTTCCGGGATATAACAGAGCGCAAGAAGGCTGAGGCCGATCTTATAGCCGCAAAGGAGAAGGCTGAGGAAAGTGACAGGCTCAAAACTGCGTTCCTGCATAATGTATCACACGAGATACGAACACCGATGAACGCCATTATCGGATTTTCAGCTCTCCTGGGTGAGCCGGATACAACCGAGAAGGAGAGGCAGGAGTATATTGATATAATTTTTCAGAGCGGAAGCCAGCTTCTGTCAATAATAAACGATATAGTCGATATCGCCAATGTGGAGAGCGGCCAGGTGAAACTGAACCTGAGGGAAATGAACCTTAACCTTTCCCTGAAGGGACTCAGGGATCAGTTCAAATACAAGCTGCAGCCAGGGAAGGTTACAATAAACCTTGAAACAGGACTGCCTGATAACCAGGCAATAATTCAGACTGACAGCATCAAGCTCATCCAGGTGCTTTCAAATCTTATAAATAATGCTACCAAGTTTACCTTTGAAGGCAATATTGATTTCGGATATTCTGTCAGAAACGGGCTGCTTGAATTTTATGTGAGGGATACGGGTATAGGTATCCAGCCTGAATTTCACGACAGGATATTTGAACGATTCTACCAGATAGATAACAGTGCATCGAAGAAGTTCAGCGGCACCGGCCTTGGACTATCCATAGTGAAGGCTTATGTGGAACTGCTTGGAGGCAATATAAAACTTGACTCAGTTCCCGGTCGGGGTACTGAGTTTACCTTTACGGTCCCGCATGAAATCCCGGTTCGGGATCCGCAGCAGTGAAAAATGACGTTTTGTTCTCTTTCCGGAGAAGTAAAACCGGCGATTTCCCGCTTTTTTCCTGAAATTTAGTCATTCAGGATCAGACATTTGTCAAAATCGATTCTTGGTTCATATTTCACAACGGCTTCACTGTGGAAGTCGTTAAGAAACATTATTCCAGGATATTAGACACTGACATCCAGAAGGTATTCAGTGTTTACTGCTTTTCGCCGGTAAATTTCAGCTCTTTTTTGACGAACGGCATAAACTTCACTGTTAACCTACGTCTCGCATAAATATAACTCCCATAATCTTTGACACAGGTGTTTCATAACGGCGCCATAATGCCACTATATGGCCCTATGAAGCTTGACGGGAATTGTTTTTGAAGATAAATTTACTGATGTGTTTACTTAATGGCTGAATGGCCGGCTAAGCTGAAATTAAACAATTGCATTGCGATGAACAGTTTCAGAAAAATGATCCAGAAAAACAAACAATGAAGCGATGAAAGCTATTTACATGGTTAGATCAGACGAGACGGGCACGGTTTACCTGAGGAGAAGGAAAATAGCCAGGGCGCTGAGATGGTGGCTCCGCGAGAACGGACTCTCCTTTCAGTACAAGTATTTCTTCAAATAGACCGTATTTGAAGTAATCGTCGTTGATTGTGTTCCGCAAACCGGAATATGGCAGGAAATTTCTTTTCCCATAACTTATTTAAGTATATTTAAGTTTTATTGCCGGCCAGGAGTATGGTCTCCCCTGTTAATCCGGATAAGTGCATTTTCAAAACCGGTATGAAACTATTTAAAATAATAATATCCCTGGCACTGTTTTTTCTTACAGGCAGGGCAGAGGCGCAGGTAGCAGGATGTACCGACCGGCAAGCCATTAACTATAATCCTTTTGCCCTGCTTAACGACGGCTCCTGCATATATGAAGTAACCGCAGCTGCTCCTTCCGAAAGCTTCAGCCTTTCATCCGTCCTGGAGGAGACATCAGGCCTGATCCTGTGGAATGACAGGCTGTGGACCCACAACGATAGCGAAGATATAAACCTCTACTCCCTCGATACACTGACAGGCAATATTATAAGATCCTATGAACTCACAGGAGCTGTCAATACCGACTGGGAGGAGATATCGCAGGATGAAAACTACATCTATATCGGCGATATCGGTAACAATGCATCAGGAAACAGGAGAGATCTTAAAATACTTAAAGTAAACAAGAGTTCAATCCTGGCAGAGTCGCCTGTAATAGAAACAATCAGCTTCTCGTATTCAGATCAGGATGATTTATCCGGTTCGGATCCAAACAACACCGATTTTGACTGTGAAGCATTCATCGTAACTGCCGACTCGGTGTTTCTTTTTACAAAACAGTGGATCAGCAGGAATACAAGCCTTTATGCTGTTCCCAATATCCCGGGCATTCATAAGGCAGAATTAAAGGGTACATTTGATGTTCAGGGCCTTATAACAGGTGCCACCCTGGTTGGGGAGAAACGGCTTGTTGCCCTTTGCGGTTACAGCAGCCTGCTTGAGCCGTTCATTTTTCTTCTCTACGATTATTCCGGCAACAGTTTTTTCAGCGGAAACAAGCGAAAAATACCCGTATCGCTTCCCTTTCATCAGGTCGAAGCTATCGCAACAGCCGATGGATTGAAGTACTATATTACCAATGAGAGATTTGTGCAATCCCCTCTTATCAACACCCCTCAGAAGCTTCATATTATTGAGCTGGATACTTTTCTCGCGCACTACCTGGGTAAACCGGCGGGTATTATAGAGCCTGAATCAACCCGCGATTATTCGGTGTTTCCGGTGCCGGCCGGCGATATGATTACCATCAGGAGTAAAGGCGGCCACTTTCCTGCAAGATACTGGCTGGTCAACCAGGCCGGAACTTTAGTCCAAAGCGGCAGGATTGCTTCTGACACCAGTGAAATAGATATCTCCGGTCTTGGATCCGGAATTTACCTGCTGAAACTGGGAAGGGGAAGCAGAAACACATTCAGGGTAATGAAAATCAGGTGATTAAATGAAAAGGGACACTAACATCGGTAAGGCTCTGTGCAGAATGGGAAGTGTCATTCTCATTATCCTGTTCTCCTTTATGGCTGCCTGCGGTACCTCTAAGAAGAGCGCACAGTTCCCTGCTGAAGACGATTTATTCATTACAAGAAGATATGTCGGCGATTTCGTCAGTTGCACCTATTCAAAACCTGTCGTGCCTGGAGGACCTCACCAAATTGCTATAAAAACAACCCTCGATTCCCTTTATGGCGATATTTCTGTCTACAGCAAAAAGTGTGATTTCATTTTAGGACAGAGATTATACCTTCGCCGGACATATGTTCCCTCCGGTGTTTTTGGTTACTGGATCTATCAGGTTGAGAATGATTCCTCAGTCTTCTACCGCGTAAGCGAATTCCAGATGGACGACAAGATTCTTGTTCAGACCTGGTTCTGAAAATTAAAAACTCCTTTGGTGTTTTAAATACTTACGGCAGCTTTAGCTCTCCGGACTAATGGTATTCACTACGGTCATGATCTAAAAAAATATTGGAATAATTTCATAAATACTATGAAATATAAATCAAAAGTGTATATTTGCTTCAAAATATATATCCATTCCAACTGATTGGTGTTATTTCGGAATCAGATGGATAAAAGAGACAGACAAGCTTATGATGACGGAAACTGCTATTGAGGCCGGGATTTCGGCTGCTTCGGAAGTTCTGAAGAGGGAGCGGGCAATCTCTTTCATTAAAGAGAGATTCAGCAGGGAGCTTTGCCGGAACCTTAACCTTTATACCGTTTCCGCACCATTCGTTGTTGAAGACGGCAACGGAATCAACGATGACCTCAATGGTGTTGAGAAACCGGTAAGCTTTAAGGCGAAAGGTATAGGCGGGCATAGTTTTTCGATCGTGCAATCGCTGGCAAAGTGGAAGCGTATGAGGCTTAAGGAGCTTGATATTGATCCGGGAACAGGCATACTTACTGATATGAGAGCCCTGAGGCCCGACGAGGATCTTAGTCCTATTCATTCAATCTATGTCGATCAGTGGGACTGGGAAAAGCACATTCTGCCTGAACAGCGGAACCTTACGTATCTTAAGGGCACAGTCGAAGCCATCTACGCGGCTCTCAAGTCTACCGAGGAGCAATTGTGCAGTCTTTGCAATGATATGAAGCCTGTTTTGCCAGATTCTATACATTTTATTCATGCCGAGGAGCTTCTGAAGCAATATCCGGATCTTCTGCCCAAACAGCGGGAGGCACTGATAGCAAGAAAATATGGTGCCGTTTTTATCATCGGGATAGGGGCGCCGCTGAGCAACGGAGCCCCTCACGATGGACGCGCCCCTGATTATGATGACTGGAGCACCATGAATGATGAGGGGTATTTCGGACTGAACGGCGATATAATTCTTTGGTATCCTGCTCTCCAGACCCCTTTCGAGCTCTCTTCAATGGGTATACGTGTAAACAGTGAATCTTTCGAAAGGCAACTCGAAATAAAGGGATGTCCTGAAAAGAGAAACCTGCTGTTTCACCGTTCGCTGATGAACAATGAACTGCCTTCATGCATTGGCGGTGGAATAGGGCAGTCGAGACTCTGCATGTTCCTTCTCGGAAGGACCCACATAGGAGAAGTGCAGTCGGCTATCTGGCCTGAACAGGTCCGCAGGAATTCAGCCCTCCGGGGAATAAAACTCCTCTGAATCTGGTACCTTGAACCTTGAACCTGGAACCTGGAACCTGGAACCTTGAACCTTGAACCAGTTTCATTTTCTCAATAGATTTTCATAATATTACGGTAGTATTGTATAATTCTGCCGCTCCATGATCGAATTCATTCCGTTACCCCATGAGCTTGAAAGATTCATAGGTTCTGAGAGCAAGGATTTTACCGTCAAGGCCGACCGCTCCCATCCTTTGAAAATGTCTCTCTTTATGATCCTGTTCGGGGGCGTCTGGCTCGCCTTTACGAGCATCTTCTTCATAGCATTCCTCGGACCGCTGTTTTCAGGTCAGGAGGTCCATATGACCGTCAATGACGTACCAACAGTAGCCGGACCGGGAAACCTGGGTCCGATTACAGCCCCTGCAATAATTATCGGAATTTTCACTCTCGTGGGACTCCTTGTCCTTGGTTTCGGCATCCGGTCGGCTTTTCAGAAAGGGGGCTATTTCGTGGGCACCCCCCTGAGACTTATCCATTATCACAGGAATAAATTCCGCTCAATTGACTGGGAGCAGTTTTCCGGAGATATAACCGTCAGGGGAAAAGACAGGAAGGGCAGTATAACCCTGGGAATGAGAACTGGCAAAATGGTAAGCAGTAAGAACGGTCCCGACAGGTATGTCCCCGATACACTGTATATTACAGGAATCCCGCATGTTTTTGAGATTGAACAGGTCTGCAGGAAAAGAATCAAGGAAAACGACCCGACACCGGTAAATAGATGAACATGCCCGGCAAAACCAAAATATCTGCTGAATACCCCGAACCTTTTGCCCGGTTCTACGACCTTATCTATCACTCTGTAAGGGATGGAGTTGACTTTGAATATTTTCAGAATGAGATAAGCCGTACCCGGGAAAAAGTCCTGGAAATCGGGGTCGGTACCGGCAGGCTCTTCGCAGCTGCCCTGAGCCGGGGCGCTGATATTTATGGTATTGATATCAGCAAACATATGGTGGATGTATTACGCGGTAAGCTCGATAAGGACCAGCACTTCAGAGTAAGCCTGCAGAATATTATTGATTTCAGTTTCGATTTCAGGTTCGATCTTATCATTG
>CAYRQY010000169.1:0-5852 GCA_964426435.1 uncultured Rikenellaceae bacterium
TTATTATCATCAGGTAGGCCCAGCCATAGAGGAAACCGAGCCATCCGCCGTAAGCTTCCCGGAGGAACACATATATTCCTCCGGCCCTCGGAAATATGGAACCCAGCTCCCCGAAAGTGAGCGCTCCCGTAAGTGTTATCACTCCGCCCAGGGCCCAGACGCCAAGGATGAGTACAGGATCCGGAACCAGGCCTGCAATCTGCGATGGTGTGATAAAGATGCCTGATCCTATGCACGATCCGATAGCCACCATTATCAGCCCGTAGAGGGATAGTTCTTTCGCCAGCTTTGTCATCCTTTCTGTTCAGATCTTTTTTTTCTTCGTTTCTTTGATGACCGGATGTAGGCCACGAGATAGAGCAGCGAGGCCGTAAAAAGGATCAGACTGAGAGTCAGCAGAAGCAGGAATGAGAAAATCGGGGGAGTGTCAAAATCTGGATCAGGATTTTTAAGTCTGAATATATATCCGAAGATTGTATAGGCCAGCACCATGACAGCCACGATAAAGCTGAAAATAATTGTTGTGCCGTCGAGTATTCTTGTTGATTTATAGAGTTTTGATTTTCTGAAACGTATATAGGAAGCCCTGGCGTATGCCTGGGCCTGCCGTCTCGACCTGTCCTTGCGGTATTTAAGCCATTCTTCCACTGCCTGGTCATAGGCGGTGTTGCCTGTGGTGAACCTCTCGTGGTATGAAATCAGGAAATCATAGGCTTCGGTTGCTTGGATGAATTTATCCCTGGCACCGGGTGACTGGTTGATATCGGGATGAAAAAGGCGTGCTTTCTTCCTGTAGGCTTTCTTAATTTCGTCGACCGGGGCATTGAACGGAAGATCCAGAATCCTGTAGTATTCCGAGATAGTCATCTTTCCGTCAGACTATCCCGGTGAATCCCATGAAGGCAAGGGCCAGGATGCCTGCAACGATGAGCGAGACCGGAGCTCCCTTCACACCTTTTGGCACGTCAACCAGTTCAAGCTGCTCGCGTATCCCTGCAAGTATGATAAGTGCCAGTCCGAATCCTATTGCCGTGGCGGCACTGTAAACAACTCCCTCGAGAAGATTGTACTCCTTTTTGATGACGAGTATTGCCACTCCCAGCACGGCACAGTTCGTGGTAATGAGCGGAAGGAAAATACCAAGTGCCTGATAGAGCGGCTGGCTGATCTTCTTGAGGATTATCTCGACCATCTGTACAAGCGAGGCTATTATAAGGATATAGGTGATGGTCTGCATAAAGACTATCCCGAGCTTCTGGAGAATGAAGGTGTAGATCAGATAGGTTACAACTGCGGCAAGTACCATCACGAATGTTACTGCTCCGCTCATTCCTATGGCGGTACTTACCTTGTTTGAGACTCCCATGAAAGGGCAGACTCCCAGGAACTGTGCCAGCACAATATTGTTAACCAGTACAGCCGAAATAATTATTATTACGTATTCCATCTGAAGCTTGTATTAGGTATTTCTTATTTTGTTAATAAAAGCTATAAGGTATCCGAGTGCTATGAATGCGCCGGGTGCCAGTACAAAGACCAGTATACCGTCGCCGGTTATGAATTTGTAGTCGAATATCGAGCCGCTGCCGGCAATCTCCCTGACAGCACCCAGGATTCCCAGCGCCATGGTAAACCCGAGTCCCATCCCCAGCCCGTCGATAACTGCAGTGCGAAGATCGCTCTTGCTGGCGAAGGCTTCCGCACGTCCCAGAACTATGCAGTTAACCACGATAAGGGGGATGAAGATACCAAGTTTCTCATAGAGTCCCGGCACATAGGCATTCATGAGCAGATCGACGATAGTGACAAATGATGCTATTATGACAATAAATGAAGGAATCCTTACCTTGTCGGGGATCCATTTCGAAATAAGGGAAACAACGGTATTGGAACCCAGCAGTACAAAGGTTGTTGCTATTCCCATCCCCAGCCCGTTAATCGCCGACGTGGTGGTTGCAAGTGCAGGGCAGAGACCCAGTATCAGGACCAGAAGAGGGTTCTCCCTGAAAAAACCTTTGGTGAAATTCTGTAACTGATTCATTTTCTTGTTTCTTTATTGGTTTTCCTTTTTCTCCGGTTCGTTTGTGGCTGCAGGATCGTCACTGCCGGTTGAGCCTGATACGCCATCCCATCCGCCGCCGGCAAACAGCGAGTTATATGCCCTCTGAACCGCATCGCAGAAAGCCCTTGAGCTTATTGTGGCAGCAGTGATTGCATCGATGGGGCCCCCGTCCTTATTCACCCTGAGCTCGAAATCGGAAGGGTTCTTGCCTATAAACTGGTTCTTGAAGGCAGGCTCATCCATCTTTGTTCCCAGTCCCGGAGTCTCCTTGTGTTCAATTACTGCAATGTTGTTTATTGTACCGTCAGGTCTGAAACCGGCCATAATCCTTATATCACCGCTGAAACCGCTTTTTGTGTAGCTGTTTACTGCATAACCCGTAAGCACTCCGTCCTTCCTGGCCGGGTATACGTCGAGACTGTCTCCCTCGCCGGTGGCAACCCTGAAGACCTCCTCATCCGGATTATTCGTGAATTCGGGCACAACCATCTTTATTGCATCAAGCTTCTTCTTCAGTGCCGCCATCTCGATCGGTTTCTTGGTCATTTCATAAACAAATCCGAGGCAGGTTGCAGCAACAAAGGCTATCAGCGTAAGGGTAAGAAGCATATTCTTAAAGGTCGATTCGGTCTTAGCCATTTTTCACCTCCTCTCCAAACCTTTTTGGTTTAATGTATATATTCATAAGCGGCACAAAAGCATTCATAATTAGAATGGCGAAGGAAACACCCTCGGGATATGCGCCGAACACCCTGATAACCACCGTTATAATCCCGATGCCACAGCCGTAGATGATCATCGCCTTCGGGTTCATGGGTGATGTGACATAATCCGTCGCCATGTAGATGGCACCGAGTAACAGCCCGCCCGTAAGGATGTGAAACAGGGGATCCGCATTCTGTTCCGGATTGGCCAGCCATAATATTGTGGTGAAGATGGCAAAGCTTCCGATAACAGATACCGGGATATGCCAGGTAATGATTTTTCTTATCAGCATATATGCGAATCCTATCAGAAGGGCCGCCGCCGCTATCTCGCCCATCGATCCTCCCATATAGCCGTAGAAGAGCTGCATGTGCGAGGGAACCTGGTCCATAAGTGACGAAATCTGCTCGCCACCCTTGAGTCCTCCCTTTATTATGGCAAGCGGTGTTGCTCCTGTCACTGCATCGGTGTAACTGGTGTTGAAACCTGACGGGATTGGCCATGTGGTCATCTGCACAGGGAAAGATATCAGGAGGAATACCCTTCCCACAAGTGCCGGATTAAAGGGATTGTTGCCCAAACCCCCGAAGGTCATCTTTCCCACTCCGATAGCTACGAGACTGCCCAGCACTATAAGCAAAAGCGGGATATTTGAAGGCAGGTTAAAGGCCAGAAGAAGCCCCGTTACAATAGCTGATCCGTCTGTAATTGATGTTGGCTTTTTCAGGATATACCTCTGAATTAGGTATTCAAAAAGAACGCAGGACAATATTGCTGTAAGTGTAACTATTATGGCGCCCCAGCCAAAGAAATAGACAGAGGTGATAAGTGCAGGAACAAGCGCCACCACAACTCCCAGCATCAGTTTCCTGGTTGTCTCCTTTCCGTGCGCGTGAGGCGACGGAGATACTCTAAGAAGATTGCTCATATTTATGTTTTAATTGCTTCTATTTCAGGTTTCTTTCCCGCACCATTTTCAATACGGTTGATTTTCCCAATCTGATGTAATCCAGCAGCGGTCTTGCAGCAGGACAGGTAAAACTGCACGATCCGCACTCCATGCAATCGGTGATCCTTTCTGCCTCAGCCTTCTCAAAAAGTCCCAGTTCCGTCACTGTCATAAGAAGATACGGTTCCAGTCCCAGGGGGCAGGCTGTGATGCATCTGGCACACCTTATGCAGGGCTCTTTTTCCTTTCGGCCTGCCTCATCATCAGACAGAACCAGTATCCCCGACATGCCTTTTACAACAGGAACTTCACTGTTGTTAATAGCTTTTCCCATCATGGGTCCTCCGGCTACAATCTTGCCGGTGTTTTCCGGCAATCCGCCGGCAGCCTCAATCAGCCTGCTGACCGGTGTGCCTGTCCTTACGAGGAAATTACCCGGATTGCTCAATGACTTTCCGGTAACCGTGACAACCCTTTCAAATAGAGGTTTATTCTTCTGGACGGCTTCGTAAACGGCGAAGGCTGTCCCTACGTTATGGACGACCGTTCCGACATCGAGAGGCAGCCGTCCCGACGGAACCTCCCGGTTGATAAGGGCTTTTATCAGCTGCTTTTCAGCTCCCTGAGGATACTTGACCTTAAGTCCGTGAACAGTGATGCCCGTGAACCCGGTTGCAAGCTTTGTCATATGTGCGAGTGCATCGGGTTTGTTATTCTCAATACCGATCAGGGCCTTTTCGACATTAAGGGCTCTCATGAGAATCGTGACACCAATCAGGATCTCCTCTCCCCGTTCGAGCATAAGCCTGTGATCGGCAGTGAGGTAAGGTTCGCACTCCACACCGTTGATAATTAGAACGTTGCATTTCTTGCCCGTCGGTACGGTAAGCTTCACATGCGATGGGAAGGTGGCTCCGCCGAGACCGACAATTCCCGAATCGAGGCATTTCTTAACTATCTCTTCCGGAGTATGACTGAATTCCTGAATGATTGTGTCTGATCTGTCGATGGTATCTGACCACTCATCGCCTTCAACATCTATAAAGATTGCTGTCTGCCTGTAGCCTGTAACATCTGTCACAAGGTCTATCTTATTCACCTTGCCCGAGACGGATGAATGAATATTGGACGTAACAAATCCTTTTCCGGCGGCTATTACCTGCCCTGCCGTCACTTTATCTCCCTTGTTTACCACCGGTGACGCAGGTGCACCGATATGCTGTGAAACCGGGATCACCACTTGCCCGGCGGGTTCCAGGGGCTTAACCGGCATTGCGGCAGTTATCTTATTCTCGGGTGGATGAACGCCTCCTGTTGGGAATGTTTTCAACACTATTGATATTTACTTATTATACATTTTAATTTACCGGATTCTGAACAGCCTCAGCCTCAACTTTCTGCTTCCTCGGAGGGAAGTTTATTTCAAGTATGCAGTTTGTGGGGCACTCGACCGCGCATTTTCTGCAGAAGGTGCATTTTGCAGCATCGATATATGCGAGATTGTTTTCAATGGTTATGGCGTCAAACTGGCATACCTTGACACATTTACTGCAACTTATGCATGCGACCTTGCACGCCCTGCGGGCTGGTCCCCCCTTGTCGCAATTGGAACAGGCAACATAGATCTTCCTGTCTTTCTTGGCTTTCTTCCGGAGCTCGATAATATTCCTGGGGCATGCCTTGACACAAGCTCCGCAGGCGACACATTTATCGTCGTATATCACCGGCAGTCCGGTAGCAGCATCCATTATCATTGCATCGAACTTGCAGGCTTTCACGCAATCGCCGTAACCCATGCATCCGTAGCTGCAGTCGTTCTCGCCGGTGTAGAGGTTATGCGAAATCCTGCAGTCGTGCACTCCTTCATATATTGATGTTTTCGGACGATTCCCGGGGGTGCCGTTGCAGAGCAGTACAGCAACCAAAGGCTCAACCTCGGGGGCCTCCCTGCCCAGTATTTTTGCAGCATTCTCCATAACCGAGGCACCGCCCACAGGGCAGACAAGTCCGTCGAAAGAGTCAGCTTTGACAAGAGCCTCGGCAAAGTTACGGCATCCTGGAAAACCGCATCCTCCGCAGTTGGCAGCTGGTAGTATCTCCTGGACCTCGTCTATCCTGGGATCTTCAAAGACCTTG
>CAYRQY010000170.1:0-5228 GCA_964426435.1 uncultured Rikenellaceae bacterium
ACAGGGACTGGAGAAGAGTAATTGACAACAAGGATATTAATCTGGTTATTGTCGGTACTCCCGATCACTGGCACTGCCTGCAGATGGTTGCCGCGTGTGAGGCCGGCAAGGACATCTATTGCGAGAAGCCGCTCGGCAGGACGATCGGGGAGTGTAATCTCATGATCAATGCAGCAAAGAAGTATAAAAGTGTTGTACAGGTAGGACAATGGCAGAGAAGTGATCCGCACTGGATCGATGCAGTCGATTTTTTAAGGTCAGGTAAGCTGGGTAAAATACGGCAGGTGAGGGTATATTCATACCAGGGTTGGAACACTTCAATCCCTGTTCTGCCGGATGAGCCTGTACCCCAGGGAGTCGATTATGACATGTGGCTCGGTCCGGCTCCTGCAAGACCTTTTAACAGGAACCGCTACCATTTCACCTTCAGGTGGTTCTGGGATTACGCCGGAGGGCTGATGACCGACTGGGGCGTTCATCTCCTCGATTTCGCACTATACGGGATGAATGTAACGGCACCCAAATCGATAATGGCCATGGGAGGCAAGTATGGCTATCCCGACGATGCCAGCGAGACACCCGACAGCCTGCAGGTAATCTATGAGTTCGAAGGCTTCACTGTTTTATGGGATCATGCCATCGGGATTAATGATGGCGGTTATGGAAGGAATGCCGTGCTTGGATTCGTTGGAGAGAACGGCACACTGGTTGTCGATCGCGGCGGATGGGAAGTTATCCCGGAAGTTGTGAACAAGGTTACCAGGATGGAGGCAATACCATGGCAGAAAGGGAAGGGCGAAGGACTCAGGAATCACGTGAAGGATCATCTTGATTGCATTGTGAGCCGTAATCCAGACACCAAAGCGAGTGTCGATATCGGAGCACATATCGCAAAATTCTCAGCCCTCGGAAATATTGCATACCGCACCGGCAAGAAGCTGGTATGGGACGGAACACGGTTCACGAACGATAATGAGGCAAACAGCTACCTCGTGCCTGACTACAGGGCACCATGGAAGTTACCGAAAGTATAGAATAACCTTAAAACATACAACATGAAAACCAGCAATTTAGAATCAAGACGCTCCTTCATAAAGACCACGGCGAAAGGGGCAATGATGGCGGCAGTTGCTCCGACAATAATCAAGGAAGGCATAACGGCGCCGGAGGTGATGCCTCAGAAGGCAAAGGGTGCAAACGACAGGATACGGGTTGCCGTACTCGGGATAAACGGACGGGGCAAGAACCATATCGAAGAGATCATGAAACTGTCAGATTCAGCCAATGTTGAGGTGGCAGTGCTTTGCGATCCCGATATGGCACTCCTTACACCTCTTGCTGCTGATTTTGAGAAGAAATATGGCAGAAAGGTGGTAATAGAGCAGGATTTCAGGAGAACCTACGAGGATAAGACCATCCATGCAGTAGCCCTTGCCTCTCCGAATCACTGGCATGCACTGCAGACAATATGGGCCTGCCAGGCAGGAAAGGATGTGTATGTTGAGAAGCCCGCCACTCACAATATCTATGAGGGGAAGAAAATGATAGAAGCGGCCTACAAGTATAACCGTATCGTACAGCATGGGGTACAGCTCCGCAGCTCGCCAGCCATCAGGGAAGCCATAAAGCACCTGGAGGATGGACTGATAGGAAGGGTCTATATGGCACGCGGACTGGTTTTCCGCTGGCGCGCCGACATAGGAGACAAGGGTATTTCACCTGTGCCTGCAGGACTGAATTATGATCTGTGGTGCGGTCCGGCACCCATGAGACCCTTCACAAGAAACCTTGTCCATTATAACTGGCACTGGCACTGGAACTATGGCAACGGCGACGTAGGCAACCAGGGTATTCATGAGACTGACCTGTGTATGTGGGGGCTCGGTGTCAACTCTCTCCCTGAGCGTATCACATCCATGGGCGGCAAGTTCCTGTGGGACGACTGCAAGGAGGTGCCGGAAGTGCAAAGCTCTATCTATCATTATCCGAAGGAGAAGAAGATAATCCAGTTTGAGGTTCGGCACTGGTGCACCAACCTCGAGGATGGCGCAGGGGTCGGCAATATATTCTACGGCGACAAGGGTTACCTGGTTGTAAACGGGTACAATTCGTACGAAAGCTTTCTTGGCGAAAAGAGGGAGAAAGGTCCAAGCCGCAAGGAAGGCGGTGAGCTGACACTCCATTTCAAGAACTGGTTCGATGCTATCCGTGCCCGCGATATGAGCATACAGAACGGGCCGGTTCAGACAGGTCATCTCTCGTCAGCCCTGGCACACCTGGGCAATATCTCCTTCAGGCTTGGCCGGCAGCTTACATTCGATCCTGTTGCAGAACGCTTCTATGGCGACGGAGAGAACGAAGCCAACGCAATGCTGAGCCGCGAATACAGGGACCCGTACGTGTTGCCGGAGCAGGTGTAGAAGCAGGTACTGGAACAAATACATAGTCAGGTTCAGTTGAGAGACTGATGCTCAGAGATGAGAAAAGATATGTTGTTCTGTGATTATTCGTAAATTTGGAGGAGGGATTAAATAAAACTTAAGATTATTGAATGAGTTCCTGAGTGATTTTGAGCTTATAAAAAGGCTTCAGAAGGGGGATGTTGAAGCCTTCGACCTGATATATGAAAGATATTCGGGCAGGCTTTATTTATTCTGTATGAAGTACCTCAGGTCTCACGATGACTCAGAAGAGCTTATCCAGTCGGTCTTTCTTAAAATATGGGAAAATCATAAGAGACTTCTGAAAGAGGCCTCATTCAGATCATATCTATACACAATTACCTACAATGATATTTGTAAAATATTTCGCAGGAGGCAATATCAGAAAAGATTTATCAGCGAGGTATTGATTACTGTTTCTCCCGCTACATCCGAAATAGAAGAAGGTATTGATTGCCGGTCTCTTCTGGAGAGGATACAGAAAATTATAGAAAAACTGCCCGATAGACAGAAGACTATTTTTGAGAAGAGCCGCAAGGAGGGGTTGTCCACAAAAGAGATTGCGAAGGAGCTTGGACTTTCACCGGGCACGGTTGATAATTATATTTCAGATGCCCTTAAAACCATACGAAATGGTCTGGCCAGGGAAGATCTGCAATAGAAAACTTCATTCTAAAGCTGACATTAATGAAGCCATAATCTGCCCTTAACCAAAGGAATTGCGATTTCTATATTAGATTCTTTCACTTTAAGGATATAATATACACCAACATGGTAGATTTAAAGATCAAGATTTATTAGCTGTTTAGCAGGATTCTTTCAAACATATTGGATCAAAAGGGGTTGGGTTAGTTAATAGGACGCTGGCAGATTATTACAGTAAAACAGAATTATAACTGGAATACCTGCCAGTTTTTTTGCACAGGGCCTGAAACGATTGCGGATTTCGGATTGCGGAACTTTCAATCAATCACAAATGACAAATCACAAATCATTGTCTTCCATCTTCGGTCTTCTGCAAGAATATTCCACTGCCAATATGAGATTCCTCCCTCTTATGGATATAACAATATAATAAAGGAATTTTTTAAAATCATAAAAAAAGACAAGAACCATTGAAACAGGAAGAGATTGACAAAATTGAGCGCTATATAAATGGGGAAGCGGATGAAAAGGAAAGCGAATTTGTAGAATCACTGTTTGCCGACGGAGAAAACAACCTTTATCTACGAAGCAGGATCAATAAAGACTTTGACCTGTTTCTAAGAGATGCCTTGTCGATAGATGTTGATACCAGGCATATTCTGGACAGGATAGATCATATTATACATACAGAAGAGACCAGAAAGAATAATAAGCCCTTGAGGAGACTCCTGAGGATTTACATGAAGGCAGCTGCAATCCTCATTATTCCATTGCTTGTGGCAGGTAGCCTTATTTATACCCATATTTCCGAAAGGTATTTTAATTATAGTGATGAAGAAGCAGTTACAAGGATCTATGCTCCATACGGTTCACGAGTCTCATTCAATCTGCCGGACGGGACAACAGGGATGCTGAATAGCGGCTCTACGCTGGTTTATCGCCTTCCTTTTTCTCACAATCGCAATATTAAACTGGAAGGTGAAGCATGGTTTGAAGTAAAAAAAGATGAACGATCTCCCTTTGTTATCGATGCCGGTAATTCAGAAATTAAGGTTCTTGGCACCAGTTTTAATATAAGTGCTTATCCAGATGAAAATTATGTTGAAGTAGTCCTGGTAGATGGGGAAGTTGAGTTTATTGATAATGCCAAAGGACAGAGGGAAATTGTCAGACCATCGGAAAGACTTATTAACAAGGGAGGGAAGATAAATAAATTTTACTCGGAACCAGAAAAATATACTGCCTGGACTGAGGGAAAGCTTATTTTCAGGGGTGACCTGATGGATGAAGTGGCAAGAAGGATCGAAAGGTGGTATAATGTTAAAGTAATTATTTCAGACAAGGAACTTCTTAAGTATTCTTTCCGGGCAACTTTCCAGGATGACAGACTTGAGGATGTTCTGAAGTATCTCACTATGACCTCACCTATATCATACAGAATTATACCCCGTGCTGTAATGCCTGACGGAAGCTTTAGGAAGGAAGAGGTAACAATTTATAAAAACAGATAATTAACTAACCTTAAAACTGACAATCATGGAGACAATAAACGGACCCTGAACGGTATCAAAGAAAAAAAGGGAAACCGAGACAACGGTTTCCCCAAAAACATCTGGACGATATTTTTAACTTCAAAAACATTACAAATCTATGAAAAAAAACAATCCATTCGGGGAATTGTTTTGTCGTTCTCTGAAAAAATCCCTGTTAATTATGCGTATTGCTCTATTTTTCCTGGTTCTCGGGGTTCTGCATGCGCACGCAACCGACGCCTATTCGCAGAAAACGAGGCTTTCGCTCAATTTTTCAAATACCGAACTTAATAACGTACTGGATAAGATTGAAGAGGAAAGCGAATTTTTCTTTCTCTATAACGAAAAACTTCTTGACACTGATCGTAAGGTCAACATTAAAGCTGATGACCAATTAATAAGCGTCATACTTGATAATCTATTTGCTGGGACAGATGTAAAGTATTCAATAATAGACCGCAAGATCATTCTTGCTCCGGAATACCTAACAAATGAAGCTGATAAACTTGCTGCACAGCAACAGCAAACAATAACAGGAATAGTTATGGATGCCTCTACTGGCGAGCCAATGCCAGGAGTGAATATTATTCTTAAAGGAACTGTTATTGGT
>CAYRQY010000170.1:5238-5806 GCA_964426435.1 uncultured Rikenellaceae bacterium
TCGGAATTAAATGGAAGATTTTCTCTTGAAGTTCCCGATACTAAAACAGGCATTTTGGTAGTTTCATTTATAGGATATTCAGCACAAGAAGTTGCAATTGAGGGTAGATCTATTATCAATATATTGTTAACAGCTGAGATTACTGGATTGGATGAGGTAGTAGTCATTGGGTATGGCACAACAAAAAAAGTATCTCTTACTAGTGCTGTCGATGTTGTAAATGCTCAAAAGCTAACTGAGAGAACAACAGCTACTTTTACCCAACAACTTCAGGGTTTATTGCCTGGATTGACTATTATTGATTATGGTGGACGACCGGGCTCTGAAAGACTTTCCATGAATATAAGGGGATTGACTACTTTGGGGAATAATAAACCTTTAATTATTGTCGATGGTATAGAGCAAGATTTCGAAACACTAAATACTCAAGACATACAAAGTGTATCATTGTTGAAAGATGCTGCATCTACAGCAATTTATGGTTCACGTGGTTCAAATGGAGTATTACTTATCACCACAAAACGTGTAGCGAAAGGAAAAATAAAAGTTAATTACGACGGAAATTTGT
>CAYRQY010000171.1:0-5802 GCA_964426435.1 uncultured Rikenellaceae bacterium
CGGATCGATAGTGATAAACAGAAGGATACCATACGATACAGCACTTAAGGTGAATGAACTGATTGCAAAGAGCATAAGGCATGCCATCGAAAACAGCACCGATGCATACGGATTTGTTATTGCAAATGCCAGGGAGACAGAAGCTTCTGTCGTTAACAGCCATATAGCTCTTTATGTCAATGATTATACCCTTGATCTTGGCGACCAGGGACGAAAGGCCGTTACGGAGCTTTTCAGGAGGGCGAACGATGCAGGAGTTCTGCCCTCTGTACCGGGAGATATATTTCTGACAAACAGTAAAAACAGATAGAATATGAACAGATACCTGATTACAATCTCAGCGCTTATTATCCTGTCGCTCTCTTCAGGGGCCCAGCAGGACAAAGTTACAAGACGCATCATTGAACTTGGCCGGACAGATAACCGTACCATGAATCATCTCGATGTTATCTCCAACCGTTTCGGCGGCCGCCTTTCCGGCTCCGACGCCTACAACAACGCTGCGTTGTGGTGCGCCTCGGAATTCCGTAAATGGGGAATGGAGGTGATTCTCGACGAAGCCGGAACAGTCCCTGTTGGCTTCAACAGGGGACCATGGTTCGGACGGATGCTCTCCGACAACGGCATGGTGCTTCACTTTGCCACTCCTTCATATACCTCCGGCACAAAGGGAGTGCAGAGGGGTCACGTGCTTATTGAGCCAAAGAGCCAGGACGAATTCAACAGGATGAAGGGAGCCCTGAAAGGGGCCTGGGTGCTGATAGGAGGCAAGAATAACGGGTGGCCGATAGATTACTCCGCGGCAGGTGACTCTGCCAGGGCAGCTGTTATGATAAATAACGATTCCATTGCTGCACTGAACAGGGCGATAATGCTCGAAAACAGAAGCAACCCGGGACAGCCGCAGAAGGAACTGCTTCCACTGAAGGAGGAACCGGCACTTTTCTACAGGCAGATGCGCGAAGCCGGTATACTTGGCATAGTTCAATCGTCGGAAGTACCCATCAGGGCTCTGTACGACCGAAAGAATATAGATAAGATGAGTTTCGATAACCTGCCGACAGTATGCGACATTAAGCTTAACGAGCACCAGTATTCAATTATCGAGCAAATGGTTAAGGAGAGGCAATACTTTCTTCTTGAGTTTGATATCCGCAATCACTTCAAACCGGGTCCGGTACCATACCACAACGTGATCGGAATAATAAGGGGTACACAATTTCCCGATGAATATGTGATGATGGGAGCTCACCTGGATGCCTTCGATGTAGCTACCGGGGGTGTCGACGACGGCTCCGGTGTATCGCCAGTTATGGAGGCAGCACGCCTGATAATGGCTGCCGGCGGTAAACCTCGCCGTACGATACTTGCATGCCTGTGGGCTGCAGAGGAATACGGGCTTTTCGGGTCGAAACACTGGGTGGAGACCAATAAGGAAAAACTTCCGAAAATATCCAACTATTTCAACAGGGACGGAGGACCAACGGTCACTTCCGGTCTCACTGTACCTGACGCCATGTACGACGATTTCGAAAGAATCTGCAAGCCGCTGAACGATATCAATCCCGAATTTCACTTTACACTTAACAGGCGAACCACACCACCCCGGCCGCGGCCTGTTACTGCCGGCGGTTCTGACCATGCTTACTTTGCCATCAACGGAGTGCCGACACTATCGTTTGATACCCCCGACAGCAAGGGATACAACTTCAGCTATATGGAGATATGGCATACCGAACGCGACACATACGATAAAAGCATACCTGAGTACCAGGAACATTCAGCAGTAGTGACTGCAGTTGTTGTTTATGGCCTGGCAAACCTTAACCGCATATTATCGAGGGCAGGACTCTATTCAGATTGAAGGAAAACTTTCAGGGAGCAGGAACTTTTATTAACTTTGAAGAATAAATAGTACCTGCCGTGGAAGATTTTGAAAGACTTATCGCCAGAACCCGTTCATACAGAAGATTCGACGAATCATTCAGGATAACGCGGGAAACCCTTGAACGACTGGTAAACCTGGCCAGGCTCTCTGCGTCTGCCGCAAACAGGCAGCCGCTAAGATTCCTGCTGTACACTACCCCTGAAGAGTGTGCAGGGATATTTCCCAAGACTGCATGGGCGGGGTATCTTAAGGAGTGGGAGGGTCCGGAACCTGGCGAAAGGCCTTCGGGATATATTATTATCCTTGGCGACACCACGGTTACCGAAGGATTCGGGGTCGACCCCGGAATAGCGGCACAAAGCATAATGCTCGGAGCAACAACCCTCGGACTGGGCGGATGTATGATCGCCTCCGTTAAGAGGGAGGAACTGCGAAAGGAGCTGACAATACCCGGGAGATATGATATACTCCTGGTACTGGCGCTCGGAAAACCGGTGGAGAAGGTTGTAATTGACGATATTACCGGCGATGATATAAAATACTGGAGGGATGAGGAGGGGACCCATCATGTCCCGAAACGCAGGCTTGAAGATCTGATATTAAGACTTTGACAGATAATTAATTATGAAGAGAGCCCTGGTAATTCTGAATTGTTTCCTGGTGGTCTGCGGGACGGCCAGCAGCCAGCTTCAGAAAGAGAGGGAGCCAGGCCTAGTCTTTTATGGAGTTGTACTTGATGCTTCAACTCTGACTCCCATTCCCAATTCGCAGATATTTATCAACAATTCTTTCAGGGGGGTAAGCGAAAAAGACGGCTCTTTTGCACTGAGGGTAATGAGAAGCGATACACTTCGCTTTTCTGTCCTCGGGTATAAATCAGTAATCTTCAATGTCAGCGACACTCTGTCGGGAAATGAGTTCAACACAGGGATCTTCATGAAGGCAGACACTCTTCAGATTGGAGAAGTGATCATCCTTCCCCGGATGATCAATCTGAGATCGGAATTAATGGGTCCATTGCCGGATCCGAATCCCGCAATGGACAATGCCCGGTTCAATATGGCTGTTTCGAGGTACCAGGGAATCACAGGGCAGGGATCGCTTGGCGACCCTGCGGCCAATTACGAGATTATCCGGCAGAAGCAGAGAATTGAAGCCTATGAGAAAGGTGGCATACCATCAGATAAGATGATCGGACTTAGCCCTTTTCTGCTCATCCCTGCTGCTTATCTGCTTATACATGGTCTTCCTGAACCATCCCCCCCCCTAAAACCGGGCCTGACGAAACAGGAACTTGACCAGATCTTCCGCAGGTACCTTGAGAGCTCCCGTCGCGACCAGTAACCAATCCGCTCCCGCATTTGCTGGCGCTCTGCGGGATTGTCTCACTCCTTCCGTTGCACGGAACTTCGTCGCTCTTTCCGTTTCACGGAACTTTGTCGCTATGCTCCTCGGCTCCTCGGTTCGCCAAAATCCGCAACCGAGCCGCAGGCGAGCTCGGCGAAGCCAATCCGCAATCCGCAATCCGCAATCCTGTCTAACCTTTATAGAATACCGCCTTTATTATATGGCTCGCCATCTTAGGGTTCTCCTTGAGGCGGCGGGTTGAATAACCAAACCACTCCTTGCCGAAGGGGACGTATACTCTCATGGCGTGACCATCATTTACAACAGAGTCCCGTAGTTTTGGTGTTACACCATACAGCATCTGAAATTCATACAGCTCCTTCGGGACCCTGTATTTCTCTATCAGCCTGAAGGCTCCTTCGATGAGTTTTTTATCGTGTGTGGCTATTCCGACATGCATCCTGTTACTGAAGATGAATTCCAGATCTTCCAGGAAGTGGGTGTTAATCTCTTCGTATTTTTTAAACGCAATTGCTTCCGGCTCAACATAAATACCCTTGCATAATCTGAAGCTCAGCGGGTACTGTTCGCTGTTAAGTTCAGCAAGGTTTTTCAGATCGTTCATCGTCCTCCTGAGGTATGCCTGAAGCACAAGCCCCACGCTGGCGGGGAATTCTGCCCGCAGTTTCCTGAAGAGCTCTATCTCGGCGTCCGTGCAGGGAGAATCTTCCATATCAACCCTTATGAAGCCCTTCAGAGAGGCAGCCTTTGCTACAATTTCCCTGATATGTCCATAACAGACATCCTTATCTATAAGCAATCCAAAACTGGTGGGCTTAAGCGAAAGGTTCAGGTCTATCCCCGCTTCACTGGCGCGATCAATAAGGTGCAGGTACTCGTGCCTGTTTGATTCCGCTTCATCGAGAGTTTTTATGAACTCGCCAAGGACATCGAGGGTTACTCTTATGTTTCTGGAATTCAGCTCTCTTGATACCCTGATGGCATCGTCGATTGTTTCGCCGGATATGTACGGCCTTGAAAAGATCCATACAAATTTCTTCGGGAAAAAAGGCAATATTGAAGCAATGAATTTGTTAAACATTTCAGGTGTAGACTTTTAAATATAGTGATCTGCAATTTCAAACATTTTGCTGAAAAAAAATCATATGCGAATAAAACTGTTCGTAACTCTTTATTAAATGACGTTTGTCACAGGTACCTGATGATTTATAACATGGTTTTCGCGGGATCGAAAAAGTTTTTAGGGAAATGAAGCCATATTACGCAGGAGAAGCCTTGCGAATAGTTGGGGAATGGATGGATAAACGGTTCACGGATAGTAAAAGAGCTCTTCCTGATTGTTAATTGATGCATGAATTGTTCATAAAGTGTCACTTTTTGGGGAAAATTTCGTAAAAGAGGAAGTTTAATTTGCATACATTTGGCTATTTTCGTTATAATAACCTAATTTGGAAAGACTTTGCTGAGGAGGATAAAATATTCGGTCATACTGTTTCTGCTGATTTTTACCGATAGTTCCGGTCAGGATCCTACTTTTTCGCAGTTTTATGCAAATTCCCTGTATCTTGCTCCCTCCTTTGCAGGTGCCACCGAAGAATACAGGTTTTCAATTAATTACAGAAACCAGTGGCCGGCAATACCCGGAGTTTTTCACACTTACAGCATCTCCTTCGACAAGGCGCTTGTGAACTTCAATTCAGGCATAGGCGTACTTGCCACTTACGATGTTGCCGGTTCGGGAGACCTGAGCACCACCAACATAGGATTACTCTATTCTTACGACTTTAATATTTCCGAAAACTGGCACATAAGGCCGGGTATCAATTTCAAGTTCTATTACCTGGGATTGAATTTCTACAAGCTTGTTTTTCCAAGCCAGATGACAGGCAGCGGCACTGTACCTCCGGTTTACCCTCCTCCCTTTGACAATGTTGCTGATGTGGATTTTGCCACCTCTGCCCTCGTTTATAACGACAGGATCTGGGGCGGTTTCACTCTTGACCACCTCCTGGTCCCGAAACAGTCATTCTATGGAAACGATGCCAATCTTCCGGTGAAGCTTAATCTGTTCGGCGGGTTTCAGATATTAAGGAAGACAAGGCTGAAAATGAGGTATGAAGAGGTCCTTTCCGTGGCGCTGAATTTTCAGAAACAGGCTAAATTCTACCAGTCCGATGCGGGTTTGTACTATTACAGGGATCCTCTGATGTTCGGATTGTGGTACAGGGGTATTCCGTTTGCCACCTCACAGCCCGGTGATGCGATCGTAGGTCTGATAGGCATTAAGACAGAACAGCTTCATATAGGCTACAGCTACGACTTCACCATCTCAAATCTTATAAGCTCAACAGCAGGAGCGCACGAGATATCACTCGTCTATGAATTCAACACCTTCGCACTTGGCGACAAGAGGAGGATGAGGGCAATACCCTGCCCTGAATTCTGAAAGGGAACACCCGCACTCATCTATTATTTGCATTATAAGTGATTATTAGGTCTCTGCGAATTATTACGGAATATTAATTTGTTTATATTTGCGCCTGATT
>CAYRQY010000172.1:0-5800 GCA_964426435.1 uncultured Rikenellaceae bacterium
ATATTACCAGCTCGATCCTGACCAGAAAGAACTCCTTTGGAAGGGGAACAGGTATTTCTATGGTATCAACAGGTTTTTTGAGCATCTCGAGGAAAAGAAATACAAAATACAGTACAGGGTTTTATTAAGCCGCTACAGGGGTAAGACGGTATGTTCCGGATGTAAAGGATCTAGACTCAGGAAGGAGGCAAGGTATGTAAAGATAGCCTCAAGGACCATCCAGGAACTTGTGGAGATGCCGGCAGACAGGCTTTTCCATTTCTTCAGTTCGTTTAAACCCGGCAAAGAGGATGCGGTAATTGCTGAGAGGGTGCTTGCAGAGATCCGGCAGCGCCTCAGATTCCTTGTAGATGTAGGGCTCTCCTACCTGACACTCGATCGTTTGTCATCAACTCTTTCGGGCGGCGAATCGCAGAGGATCAATCTCGCAACCTCACTGGGAAGCAGTCTTGTCGGTTCGATGTATATACTCGACGAACCAAGCATCGGACTTCATCCGAGAGACACCAACCTTTTGGTGAATATACTCAGGGAGCTTCGTGATATGGGCAATACCGTCATGGTGGTTGAACATGAGGAAGAGATAATCAGGTCAGCAGATCATATAGTTGACATGGGTCCGGAGGCGGGTATTCACGGCGGTGAAGTTGTCTACCAGGGAAGCATTGGAAACGATGGAGGAGGTGACTCGCTGACGCACCGCTACCTGACAGGTGAAATGTACATCCCTGTTCCCGCCTTCAGAAGAAAATGGAACAGCTATATTGAATTAAAGGGAGCAAGGGAGAACAACCTGAAGGAGATTGATGTGAGATTCCCGCTGCATGCCATTACTGCCGTTACCGGTGTAAGCGGTTCGGGGAAATCAAGTCTTGTAACTGATATCCTCTACAAAGTCTTATCCGCAAGGATAAATGGCATAAATCAGCGTACGGGCCAGCTCAGGGAAGTAACGGGTGACCTGGCGACCATAACCGGTATTGAGCTGGTCGATCAGAATCCTATTGGCAAGTCGAGCAGATCAAATCCTGTTACCTATCTCAAAGCATATGATGAGATCCGCAAACTCTATTCCGAGCAGCAGGCTTCGGTACAGAATAACTTCAGGCCTTCCCATTTTTCTTTCAACGTAGAAGGAGGCAGATGTGAAGAGTGCCAGGGTGAAGGGATCATTAAAGTCGAGATGCAGTTCATGGCAGATGTTGAACTAACGTGTGAAAGCTGTAAGGGAATGAGGTTCAGGAAGGATATTCTTGAAGTGAAGTATCACGGAAAGAATATTTACAACATTCTTGAGATGACTGTGGATGAAGCAATTGATTTCTTCAGGAGTCATCCGGGAAGAAGCGAGAAAAGGATTACTGAAAAGCTGAAGCCTCTTTCAGACGTGGGACTTGGATACATCAGGATGGGGCAATCGTCGAGCACACTTTCGGGAGGAGAGAGCCAGAGAGTTAAGCTGGCCTACTTTCTCGGACAGGAGAAGGGGTCGGGCCATATACTTTTTATTTTTGACGAGCCCACCACCGGGCTTCACTTTCACGACATCAACAAACTGCTGGGATCAATCAATGCCCTCGTCGAACATGGTCATTCGGTAATACTGATAGAGCATAACCTGGAAATGATAAAAAGTGCCGACTGGGTTATTGACCTGGGACCAGGAGGCGGCGAGGATGGCGGGAGGATAGTTTTCGAAGGCACTCCGGAGAGCCTTGCCAAGTGTGAATCATCTCATACCGGACAATTCCTTTCGCGCAAACTGGACAGGAGGGTTACCTCCTTACCCTGAATCCGAACATAATCGCAACACATCCGCTTGAGGGGGTCTCCCCCGGTCTGTTCGATGAGGGGACTTTTATTACGACCTTCAGCTGCTGGCTCGACTCAAGCTTGAAATCCCAGGTTGTTGCAAGGTTATTGTCCTTATTGGTGTACAACACATTACGGTTAGCGTCGAGAACGGTAAACTCGATCGGAGGAATCTTCTCCTCTCCACCGATGGAGAGTCTGTAATCCATATCGGAATAAAAGGTCTTGTAAAGTTCTGCTTCCTCTCCCTCGACCAGAACTGCTGCGTGGTAATTACCGTCGTGAGTATATGAACCGAGTTCAGGCAGGACGATCTTCTTCGCAAAGGCTTTGCACTGACTGTTTGCCGGAAAGGCGGCCAGGACGAGCAAAACAGTAAGGACCGGGAGTACTTTAGTTATTCTCATGGCTATTGTTATTTAACAAAACTATTTCTGATCTCAGCTACAGTTGCTGCCAGTTCCCTGAAGACTGCAGGTGTCATGTCTGATCTGACCTCTGACCGCAGAACGGTAACATTGGCACTCTGATCATATGCCGGCCTCACGGGAGAGGTGGTCAGGCTGATCTTGTCGAAAACTGCTTTCACCTTTCCTATCTGTTCAATAATTTCGTCGACGGCAGGATTGCCCCTGCTGCTCTCGAGCAGGCTGATGAGGATATCGACAGATAGTTTCTGATCTATAATTCTGCCAACCAGCTTGTTCCCGTTGAGATCCTTCACGTCGACCAGCTGGGTGGAGATATATAGTCCTTCCATCCAGCCTCCCACCATTACAATTGCAGCAATGGCCGGCTGTCCGTTCTCCTCCAGGTAGGAATTCGAGTTCATGAAGGTCTCGGAAACGATATCCATTATAGCTTCCCTGTTATTTATGTTTTCCTCAAGCCTGTTAATAGTCTCCTCCTCGATGGCATCGAGTATCCCGAGCCCGTCTGCCATCTTCTTGGCAGCGTTCATATAGTTGATAATCAACTGTGTCTGATCGTAAAGACTGGCCACACTCAGATCGCACGTATAAATACCAAGATTCAATGCCCGGCTCTTATTGGTTATATAATTCCTGGTATTTTCAACCGGATTAAGAAGGCTTTCATTGAACTGGGCGCCGGCTGATTTTACCAGCATGGCTGACTCAAGAGGCGATGGAAGGGCATTGAATATTCTTTCCGCCCTCTGTATATCCTCGTAGATTGCTGCATTATCCATAATAACCTCAACAGAGCGATCCCTTCCGGAAGTTTTTCTATCACCCGACCGGCATCCGGCAAATAATCCGGCAGACAGAAACACAAGCAACAGGAACCTGAAGCTGATTCTGATTAAATTATTCATAATCCAAGTTATTAATTATCAAACCTAATTCCCGACCAAATTAGTATATAATTTTTATTTTTCAAAAATGGTCCTCTTCAAACCCTGCGTCCGTTCTTCAACTTTTACCCTCATTCAGACCATACTGAAAGATATAATAACGGTGCCGATACCTTATTTATTCTTCCGAGGAGAAGTATTTCATGAACTGTGTCCTTTCATACACTGACGGATTTCCTACGTTGATATGGTTCAGCTTACCCCTGAACTGGTCTATGGTCACATAGCCGTTTCTCTCCATCCACTCTGCAATGCCGCTGTTCATTTCCTTAAGAAACTGAATACCCTTTTCGTACAGAACTGAACATACCTGAACTGAATTTGCTCCTGCCAGCAGGTATTTAACGGCATCCCCGCCACTGTGGACTCCCGTTGTGGCTGAGAAATCCATCCTGATGTCCTGTGAGCTGGCCATGGCTATCCACCTGAGGACATATCTCATCTCGCTTTCCCTGCTGAATATGGATGCCGGAACGATTTCCATCCTGCTGATGTCAATATCAGGCTCATAGAACCTGTTAAACAATACAACGCCATCCACGCCCCTCATGTAAAACTGATCGATCATCCAGAGCACGTTCGAGAACCTGAAACCTATCTTCAGGGAAAGAGGGATCGTCAGGATTTTCTTCAGTTTCTCAATAAGCTCAAAGTAAATCTTTTCGACTTCCGGGGATGATTTTTTACGGTCTGTGGGCATAACGAAGAGGTTAATTTCAATAGCGTCTGCTCCAGCTTCTGCTATTTTTTTTGCAAAACCTGTCCACCCTTCCGAAGAGTAGCAGTTAATACTGGGTATAACCGGTATCTTCAGGCTTTCCTTTGCATTTCTGATTAGCGTCAGGTATTCCTCAACCGAATGCGATCTGGTATAATAGGCAACATAGTCATCAGCTTCCGGGTACGCAGAGGATGATGCCACAGAGTTTATATAGTAATTTATCTGCTCCTCGAAAAGAGACTTAAGGACCACCGCCCCTGCCCCGTTGTCTTCTGCTTCCTTCAGATGATCGAGGGTGGAAGTGAGTCTGCTGCTGCTTACTATCAGTGGGCTCCTCAGATTAAGTCCCAGGTATTTTGTTTCAAGATTTTTCATTTTAGCCTGCCTTAAATAGTTAATTTCTTTCCCCAAATATAAGCGTTCCGATCCTTATTAGCGTACTGCTTTCCTCTATAGCAATCCCGAAATCTCCTGACATCCCCATCGAAATCTCTGTAAAATACTGATTAGCATTAAAATAATTACTCTTCAGATCCCTGAAATAATCAGCAAGGAACCTGAATTCCCGCCTGATAACCGTCTCGTCGCCGGTAAAGGTGGCCATTCCCATCACCCCGCATATCCTTATATTATTCAGGTCACCGAGGCTACCGGAATCGAGGATCTGTCTCAGGTCATCCGGCCTGAATCCGTATTTAGTCTCTTCCGATCCGATATGTATCTGCAAAAGGCATGGCACAATCCGGCCATATCCTGATGCTTCGCGGTTTACAAGGGAAAGAAGCTTCATTGAGTCTATCGACTGGATCATGCTCACAAAAGGTACGACGTATTTCACCTTATTTGTCTGGAGATGCCCTACAAGATGCCATTCGATATCAGCCGGAAGCTTCTCTTTTTTTGTCAGAAGTTCCTGGACCTTGTTTTCACCGAATATCCTATGGCCGGACTGATAAACTTCAAGGATCTCTTCAACAGTCCTGTTTTTTGAGACTGCCACTATTTTAACAGATCCGGGGACCTTCTGTTTAAGGGCTCTGATATTATCAGCAAGGGCGCTCAAAACATATACTTATCTTAATCAAGCAGATGGATTACCAGTCCGCTTCTCAGCTTAGGTTCGAACCATGTAGTCTTGGGTGGCATGATATTACCCGAATCGGCAATATTGATCAGCTGGTTCATCGAAACGGGCCACAGGGCGAATGCCACTTTCATCTCCCCGCTGTCAACCCTCTTCCTCAATTCACCCAATCCTCTTATCCCGCCGACAAAGTCGATGCGCTTGGATCTTCTCAGGTCCTGTATATCGAGTACCGGTGACAGAATATGATTAGTGAGAATAGTCACATCGAGGACCCCTATCGGATCGTTATCGTCGTATGTTCCCTCCCTGGCCGTAAGACTGTACCACCTTCCCTCGAGATACACTGAGAAGTTATGGAGATGGCGCGGCTTATAGGTTCTTGAACCTTTATCCTTTACAATGAAGCTCTTTTCGAGTTTTGACAGAAATTCAGCCGGGGTAAGGCCGTTCAGGTCCCTGACAAGTCTGTTGTAATCAATAATTCTCAGTTGATTATCAGGGAAGTGAACAGCAAGAAAATAGTTGAACTCTTCAGAACCTGTCCAGCCCGGATTCTTTTCCCGTTTTTCCATACCCACAAGAGCTGCAGCTGCAGTACGGTGATGGCCGTCAGCCACATAGGTATAAGGAACTTTCTCAGCAAACAACCGCTCAAGAAGGCTGTTCGTCGCGGCATCACGGATCACCCAGAAATGATGTCCAATACCGTCATCTGCAACGAAATCATACTCCGGCTCCTCTTCAGATATTATCCGGGCAACAATAGTGTCAATTTCTTCAACGGCAGGATAGGTAAAGAATACCG
>CAYRQY010000173.1:0-5800 GCA_964426435.1 uncultured Rikenellaceae bacterium
GTCCCCCCATAACCCAGCCAAGGCCTCCTCCTATCCATTTTGCAAAATTCCTCATCAGCCCCTGTTGTGTTCAATATATCCCAGAATGTCGCGGTGTATCCTGAGTATCTCAGGAATAATCATATCACTCTCTGCATTCCTGATCACATAATCCGAGTGTTTAATCCGGTAGTCATCGTCAATCTGGTTCCTGACTCTCTCCAATACCTGATTGCGCGTCAGCATATTGCTTTTCATTACCCTTTCGATTCTTTCATCAAGAGGAGCCACAATGGTTGCAATTCTGTCAACAAGCCTGCTGCCTCCGCTTTCAAAAAGAATAGCAGCCTCCATAATAACATAGTGAGCGTTCTGTCTATCTGCCCAGTCAACAAAGTTTCCGAACACCAAAGGATGTACCAGGGCGTTGACTTTTGAAAGCATTTCCCTGTCATTGAAGATCAGGCTGGCCATTTTCCTTCGGTCGAGAATCCCTTCGGGGTACATCTCTTTTCCGGCAATTGAATTGATCCCATTTATAACTGCCTCATTGGAGTCCATTATGTTCTTTGCTTCTTCATCGGCCGAAAAAACAGGTATACCGACAACTTCAAAAACCCGGCATACCGAGCTTTTGCCACTGCCGATCCCTCCGGTTACTCCAAGCCTGAATACCCTTCCTTTCATCTGGATCTCTTTTCTATGATAAAATCGACCGAGTTGGGGGAAACCCGCAATGAACTGACAAACGGAGGGATATTCCGCACTTCGACCGGGATTTTCTGTGCGGATCTCAGGTCTGTTTTCCTGATATCTGCAACCACCTCAAAAGGAGTACCCGTAATCTTCTTATAATCGCTAAGAGCCACATGGCATCTTATTGTTACAGCATCCGGAAAGATCTTGATATCAATGGTATCAGGCAGGTTCAGGATCCTGATGGGAACCTCCAGTTCTGCTTCAGTGAACTGTTCTACAGGAATTGTTACACTGACTCTCTTGTCCGACATAGTGTAACTTCCGGAGGAGACAAGGCGAAAGTTTTTTCTCACTGTTTCGTTAAGTCCGGCAAGCCTTCCCGGCCTTGTCCTTACCGACTCTACCGTATCAACCAGATACCTGGGCCCGGTAATGGTTACCGAATCGGGTTCGACCAGAACAGATCCCCTTATGAAATACTGCCTTTCCGTAACTATCTCAAGGTCGGGTTTTACCGGGACGCTCTTTGATATTATACGGTCGAATGAAAAGAAAAGTGTATCCGGTTTTATCGAGTTTATCTGGCAATCGGCCCTTAACTGGCTGGTCAGTCTCGGCACAAGGCCGGCGGTTATAATATAGTAGTTCAGATTTCCGCTCCCGGGGACCCGCCTGTAACTGACACTCGATATATCAATTACGACCGGTGTGCGGGTGCCGGCGATTCTGAGTTTAAGGATCGAGTATCCGGGTCCCTTAAGGAAAAGGTTAAGCCTGGATGGAAGATCCTCAACGAGCACCCTGTCCCTGGGGAGATTGATATACCTGACCGGGTATTTTATTTCTGCTTCCATATCCTTTGCGAGAGAATTCAGGAACCAGAACACGAATGAAAGAAACAGGAAGAAGCTGAAAACGATGGCATCCCTGTTGGCAGAGCTTTTCGTCTTCCCTGAAAGGAGCCTGAACCATTCCCGGATCTTTCCTGTCATCAGGTATAGGGTAAAATGAAAATCTGGTTATTTCTGCTCAGTGTCGGAAGGATCCTTCAGAAGGGCGCTCTTGTCAACCTTAAGTCTGAGATCTCCGGCAACTTCAAGCATCACATAATTATCCTTAACCTCGTAAACCTTGCCGTAAATACCACCGGTAGTCACCACCCGGTCACCCTTTTTAAGTGCGCTCCTGTAGTTTGTCATCTCCTTCTGCTTTTTCATCTGCGGACGGATCATGAAGAAATAAAACACCACAAACACCAGGATCAGAGGCAGGAATGTTACGAGAGTATTACTCTGGCCGGCTGCTCCGCCGGAGGGTTGTCCCATAAGAAGTACATAAGCTAAATTGGTCATTTTCTACATTTATTAGTTATTAAAATTTGTTCCCTATTCTCAATTTACAATCGTTTAATCATCTTTTGCGGGCAGATTCTGTGACTTCGGCAGTTATTTTGAGCATTACCACAGGCACGCTTGCGTTTGACCTTACCGTTATTGTTTTTGATTGTGTCCCCGTCCTGCCGGAGGTATCAAACACAACCTCCAGTGTTCCTTTGTCTCCCGGGCGGACAGGCTTTTTATCATATTTGGGGACCGTGCAACCGCAGCTTGTTGAAACAGACAGTATAGCCAGATTCCCTTTACCTCCGTTTTCGAACAAGAAGGTATATCCTACCTTTTCGCCCTCAGCCACCCTTCCGAAGTTGTGTTCATATTCCCTGAACACAATAACTGCGGTATCGCCTTCAGCAGAGCCGGTAAAGGCTTGTTCCCGCTCCTTCCTGCCTCCGTCGGTACCGCATTGCACTGAAATAATCACAACGATCAGTGCAATCAGAACCCGGGCTGCTATAATGGTATTACTCATAAGAAATCTATTTGTCTTCCTCAACTGTTTCACCTACCAGTCCCCTCCCGTATTTATTAAAGAGTCCCTGAATCCTAAGCTCCCTGACGATCTTGTCGAGAATCCCGTTCACAAAGGTACTGCTTTTCGAGGTACAATAGTATTTTGCAATTTCAATATACTCATTGAGTGTAACTTTCACCGGAATCTCAGGGAATTCAAGTATTTCGGTTATTGCCAGCTGCATTACCAGGATATCCATCAGGGCTATCCTCTCGAGCTCCCAGTTGGTAGTATTGTTTTCAATGAGTCCCGAGCATTTGTCTGAATTGATAACCGCTTTTCTGAATAACATCCTGACGAATTCAGCATCCTCCTCATTCTTAAACATCGGAAGAAGCCTGGCTTCAGAACCCTGCTGGGCCCTGAATTTCCTGATAGTCTTCTCGAGCATCGAGGCAACATATTCCATATCATCATTCCAGTAGATGCTCTGCTCTTCAATGTCGGCCAGAAGGTCCTCCGAGCTGGCAAACAGGTCTGTGATCAGCCTGATAATGAATTTCTTGTCAGACTGATAATTTATCTCATCTGAATCGAGGTACTCGTTATAGACATCCCAGGCGGTCATTTTGCCGTATAGCAACCTGGGTATATGCCTGTGCTGTGCCCAGGATATTTTGCTGGAGGAAACGAACTGGTTAAGGTCCCGGCAGTCTCTAAGCTGCCTGATAACCTGGTTGTCCACGAATCTTCTCTTAGGATTAAGATCCTCCTGTGTCGGGACTCTTTTATGCAGTGCCAGTTCGATTCTTTCAGAAGCCAGGTCAGCCATTTCGAGAATCAAAAGAAGGAGGTAATGGTAAAGCTCATAGGTTTTGGATATACTGAACATGAGCTCCTTCTCAGCTCTTGCAAGGTCATCTTCCTCCCTTCGGTTAAAGGCATAAAGGACAAGCAAAGCTTTTATGCGTAATAGTCTTCTGCTGATCATTCATTAAAGAACAACGGATTCCGGCGCAAAAATACTCATTTTCGCTCACCTCCAAAACAATTGCCGCAAAATTCCGGTCATTGGTACGGCCGGGCTTTGTTTTTAAAAATATTTGTTACATTTGACAATCAAAAGACTAGCCTAACAACAAACTGTTCTGAAGTATGGAAGAAGAAACCGGAGTTAATGAAGTCACCGACAGCAATACCGGAAAGAGCACAAGAGAGGAGATATACACAAAAATTGTAAGGGCAGGAAGAAGAACCTATTTCTTTGATATTAAGGCCACCAGGAAAGAGGATTACTACCTTACAATAACTGAAAGCAAGAAACGGCTTGGCAAGGAAGGAAAAGTCTTCTATGAGAAACATAAGATTTTTCTGTACCGGGAAGATTTTGAGAAGTTTTCTGACGGGCTGAAGGAGGCTCTGGCATATATTTACGATGGCAGGGATATACTGCCGGAGCGAACCGCGGAGAAGGATGAGGCTGATATCGGAAGCGAAGCCGGGGCAATTGAATCCGGTGAATTTACCAACATTGAGTTTGATGATCTGGGAACAAACAAATAGCACTCATCCCGATGTCTGATTACATACTTCTTGTTTTTGCCGTCATTATGATGCTTACGGGCATACTTGGTTGCCTTGTTCCGGTACTGCCAGGGCCGCCGCTGAGTTTTCTGGGTCTCGTGCTGCTGCATTTCACAAGGTTTGCGTTCTACCCTCCGACCATACTGATTACCATGGCAGTAATCGCCATTGTTGTAACCATTCTTGACTATATAGTGCCTGTATGGGGGACCAAAAAGTTTGGCGGTTCAAAATATGGGACAAGGGGAGCAGCGGTAGGATTAGTGATAGGCCTTTTCCTGGGACCTGTTGGAATAATAATCGGTCCGTTTGTCGGAGCTCTTGTAGGTGAACTGATCTTCAAGGATGATCTGAGATATGCATTCAGGGCAGGTTTCGGGAGTCTCCTGGGTTTCCTGACAGGCATAGGGCTCAAGCTTGCAGCCTCTTTAATTATGACTTTCTATTTTATCAAGGAGCTTGTAACCTGAACAGCGGGTCACATGTCTCCGAGAGTTGCCACCATAACAGCCTTTATGGTGTGCATCCGGTTTTCGGCTTCATCGAATACGATGCTTCTTTCCGATTCAAAAACATCCTCAGTCACCTCCATACCGTCGAGGTCAAACCTCCTGTAAATATCCTCCCCCACTTTGGTTTCCCTGTTATGGAAAGCAGGCAGGCAGTGGAGGAATTTAACATCAGGATTGCCTGTTTTCCTGACTATTTCGCTGTTTACCTGGTATGGCCGCAGAAGTTTTATTCTCTCCTCCCATACCGAATCAGGTTCTCCCATCGAAACCCACACGTCTGTATAAAGAAAGTCGACACCTTTAACGGCATCATCAACATTATCCGTAATTGTTATGCGGGCTCTGGTTTTTTCAGCTATTGCACGGCAGGTATCAACAAGCTCCCTGTCGGGCTGGTACTCCACAGGGGCAGCCGATCTGAAATCCATTCCCATCCTGGCAGCCCCAACCATTAGCGAGTTCCCCATGTTATAGCGGGCATCGCCCAGATAACAGAAAGCTGTTTCGCTGAGAGGCTTTCCGCAATGCTCTGTCATTGTCATCAGATCTGCAAGTATCTGTGTAGGATGAAACTCATTTGTCAGTCCGTTCCAGACAGGCACCCCGGCATACTTTCCAAGCTCTTCAACTATCTCCTGGCCAAAGCCGCGATACTCAATACCGTCGTACATCCTGCCAAGAACCCTTGCAGTGTCCTTCATCGACTCCTTAGTCCCGATCTGGGAACCCGACGGACCTATGTATGATACGTGTGCTCCCTGATCGAAGGCAGCCACCTCAAAAGCGCAACGTGTTCTTGTTGACGCCTTCTCAAAGATCAATGCGATATTCTTACCTTTAAGGTATTGCTTTTCTGTTCCCGAATATTTGGCTCTCTTCAGTTCTGCTGCCAGGTCGAGGAGATACTGAATCTCCTCCGTTGTAAAATCAAGCAGCTTAAGGAAGTTTCTGTTTCGAAGGTTGACTTTCATGACAATTTTTTAAGGTGTTATCTGAAGGTGCGAATTTAATAATTAGGTATCATATTCCATTGTGATCCGGGAACCATATTTTTTATCGGCCAGTTTGAAAGCCTCGGTAATTACACTCATCTTCCCTCCCTGCCTGATAAAGTTGAGGCAGGCCTTGATCTTGGGTTCCATGCTTCCCTTTGCAAAATGGCCTTCATTAAGAAGCTT